>JAJZIU010000002.1 GCA_021810455.1 Microcaldota archaeon | reverse complement strand
CGACAAAGATGATAGAAAAAGAACTTCTTTTAAAGGCAGTGATGTACAACAGATACATCGCCTGAATTAAACATCACTAATCCTAGTGTCGGATATCATCATTTGGTCGTATTTATTGGACACAGCCCATGATATAGAAACATTTAAATATCAAGATCAATACTACTTTACTCGTACTACAAGCTCTATTCGTGAGGAATGTTTTATATGAAAATTAAATCCAATAGCACAAATAAGGAACCATTAACAAAAATGCATAATGTAGAATTATCTGAAGTGGTAAGAAAACCTTCAACTAGAAAAACTTGGCGTGTCAATCCTTCTAAACTTGTTAGAAATGCAGTTGTTGCTGGGGCTGCTGCAGCAGTACTTATACTAAGTACAAATGGAAATTCTACCCAATTACAAAAGTCTCCAGAAGTTCAAACCCGTGTTTCTTCACAAACATGGCTAAATCGCATGCCAAATAATTCTCCAATAAAGATCGGGATGGAAAACGCAGAATCACAAGCCATAGTCAATCCTATCTCGGCAATTCAAAGCACGATGATGTTGGCAGATCAAATCCAAGCCTCTGGAAATACAAAAATTTCAAGGGATATAGCAAAATATGCGATAAACGAATATGTTAAACTAGGAAATGATTATTCCGACTATCCTGTGCGCGCTGCAAAATTTTACAATGATGCATCTCAGATAGCTTCACAATTCGGTTTTCCTGCACTCAAGTCAGAATACTCTGAAAAGGCTGTAAAAACGTTAATATCCTACGCAAACGTTGAGGCTAATGGTACAATATTGGGTTTTGGCAGTAACAAGGATGCTGCTATTAAGGCTTTAGAAGAAGGCGCTCAAATTGCAAAATCAAATGGAAATTTCAAAGAGTATGGTGAAGTACTCGCATTAATGAAAAATCTTAAGAGATAACTCCATCATATTCTTCCCTTCGACTCTCCTGATGATACTCCTCTGGCTATGATGTGCGCAAGTCTAAGTAGCGATATAATACTATCTGCAAAAGGTAGTAAACTTTCTTTACTAACTCCGAAACATTGTACGTAGTATCCTTTCATTTTGTAAATTTTGACATGTTTAGATACGTTGTTCAGTATGGTTAATTTATCCGAATTTCTCTCACTTTTCATCACTGCTTTTCTGAGTAATTCTATGTGTGGTTTTTTCCTAGTGACACCAACTGCAGGTATGCTTGTATTTTTTGCTAAATATTGCATGTCTACAATGTTCAATCCTCCTAATGTTATCCCATTTATAACAATAAGTTTTACTTGGTCTCCAAATCTTGATTTTTTCAATGAAGCATAAACTTTTTTTGTGGCATCATTTCCATCATGATCTACTAGAAATGACAAAACACCTTCAACAGTTTCATCCCTGCCAACAACACCTACTACCAGAACCTTCCCATTACCTTTTGTGTATCTCGCATCATCAATTGCGAGTATTCGTATGCCTTTCTTCAATGTAGCCTTCATTTTTTAGGGAACTGGGATGTGAGTTCTTTAAATTCCTCTTGCAGATCTTCCAATGATTTTAGGACTAGTGTTCTTGCATTTTTTGTAGATTTAACTATCAGTCTTGGCTTTCCTGTTTCCGGATGAGTTTGCATAACCGTTACAAATTCGACTTCCTTATTCTTATATAATTTATCTTTTATGAGTTCCGCTACACCCCTATCTACTTCATCGAATTCAATTATAAGATTCTTAGGTTCATCTTCTATTATGTTAAGCTTCATAATATCTGCCCTTATGAAGATATTAATGGGTTAAAGGATATAAGACTATCTATTTCAATAAAACCAAAACCAGACCTGTACTAAAGGGTTTAAATCTGTACTACTTAACAATCTATTAATAATCTGATAAAATGACAACACTTGGTATTCATGATATGCACGATGCCGGTGCTGCAACAGTAGCCGATGGTGTGATAAAAGGCGCAATAAACGAGGAAAGATTCACTAAAAAGAAGAATGATGTTGGGTTTCCAATTCATTCTATACGATATTTACTTGAAACATCCGAAGACGTGCAAAATATAGCAGTTCCTTGGTACGGAGGCAGCGCACTTTTTGCAAGAATGTATCCTAAACTAGAGGCAAATAGAAGGATGCTTTGGAGAAAGGAAGTCAAAAAACCATCAAATCTAAGTCTTAATTTCCGAAACATGATTTTTAACGTTATGCAAAACCAAAGGCCAAAATCATTGTGGAAAAGGGCTGGTGTAGGCATAGGTACGCGGATTATTAGCAAAAGATTATCGAATTTCGGAATAAATAAAAAGATACATTTTGTTGATCATCATCTTGCACATGCTTCCTCGGCTTATTATCCTTCAGGATTCAAAGAAGCATTAATTATAACTCTGGATGGAGCCGGTGATGGGTTAAGCGGCACTGTTTCCATAGGTGACAATGGCACAATCAAACGAATAAACCAATTCAATGCAGGATCAAGTCTCGGTATATTCTACGGAGCAGCTACTATCGCATTGGATATGCGATATAGTGAAGACGAAGGCAAATTAATGAGCCTTGCTGCATATTCTTATCCCACAGAGATAAAGGAATTAAATGATGTGGTGCACTATGATGAACATAAACGTCAACTAGTAAGCAAAAAGGGACCGAAATTCGAATATCTTCTAGCAGAATACCTAAAAAATCATTTCCTTTGGAATCATGAAAGAGAAGCTTTTGCATATGCAGTACAACGCCATGTGGAATCTCAAGTTCTCAAGATCATAAAGCAGTACATACATGAGACAAACATCCACAATGTTGCTGTTGCTGGTGGGTTTTTCTCAAATGTTATAGTAAATATGTTGGTAAATCAACTACCCGAAGTAGACAATCTTTTTGTTTTTCCTCAAATGGGCGATGGAGGTCTTGCTCTTGGAGCAGCTTTTTATGTGGATTTCCTCACAAATGGCAGGATAAACCACAAGCAGATAGATAATGTGTACTACGGTCCAGAGTATTCCCCAGAAGAAATAGAACATGTGTTAAAAAAGTATTCTTCAGAGAATAAGATAACATATGAAGAAAGAGTAGATATAGCTGGGTTTACTGCAGAAAAAATGGTTGATAAAAACGACATATTCCTATGGTTTCAAGGTAGGATGGAATACGGTCCGAGGGCATTAGGAAACAGGAGTGTAATCGCTTTGGCAAACAAGATCGAAAATAGGAAAGCCATAAATCTGATAATAAAGAAGCGCCCTTATTACCAACCATTCGCGAGCACGATTCTGGAAGAAGATAAAAATGAACTACTAGAAAACGCAGCAAAAACAAATAGATTCATGACTGTAGCTTACAATGTAAATAAGGATAACGCAGGAAGCTTGGCTGCCGCTTCGCATATAGACGGAACTACGAGGCCTCAGATGCTCGGGAATGAAAATAAGCTTTATCGCGAACTTCTTTTAACACTTAAAAAGAAAACAGGTATTGGTGCGGTACTCAACACTAGCCTTAACAAACACGGTTTTCCAATAGCCATAAACCCTGAAAACGCAATATGGACATTACTTAATACAGGGGCGAAGAATCTTTCTATAGGTTCGTTTTTTGTTGAAAAGAAACTCTAAAGCTTCAACGTTTTAACCATCGCAAGATAAACTATTGCACTTATGATTACCATGCAAATGAATGCTCCCAACGCATAATAAGCTGGCTTAAACGAAACTCCCGCAGTGCTAACTGCTTTTGTAGTGCTACGCACCAACTTATTATCATATAATATCTTTAATGTCTGATTTGATTCTGGTGTGTAATTGTATCCGTTTATCTTTGTGTAAACAAAAGTTATGTTTGACAGCATTCCTGAAACTAAAGTGTTATTGTGATAATCTGCTTTCACACTCGAGTTAATAACTTCCACACTCGAATTATACAAGTTAAATGCATTTCCTTCAATATTGCAATTCTCAAAGTTAACATTTTTAGAGTCAAAAACTTGTATGCTCTGTTTCGTAGAATTTATTACTCCCCCTTTACAATTTATTGTAACATTGCTTATATCAACAGTAACTGCGTAATCGCATGTCTTATTTGTCGGTTGAAATATCCCGGGAAGGTATAATTCATGTACATTCATCGAATAATATCCTGACATATTCAAAGGTATTACGGTGCATGCTGAAAGCCCTACAGAATAAGTTTCAGTTGTAGAATTGTCTTGCTCTCCAACACTAGGGGACTTAAGAACAGCTATAGTTTCGTGTATCCCTAATGTT
The DNA here is from genome assembly GCA_021810455.1 of Microcaldota archaeon. Lineage (GTDB taxonomy): Archaea > Micrarchaeota > Micrarchaeia > Micrarchaeales > CABMGC01 > JAJZIU01. The sequence goes on along the minus strand of JAJZIU010000002.1, from coordinate 55,164 downwards.
TGCCTTCCCCTATCAAAACGTATCGTTTCATTGGTAATGTTTCCAACTGTGTATATTATGCTTCCGTTTGGAGATGCTTGCCAACCTTTCCACAAATACGCAGTCATGTTTGGCGCATTGCTGTATTTTATAACGGTATAATTCCAGTATACATTTGCATTATCCGGCATCTGATACCATTCTGCCATATCTGGCACAACAAATGTTGGCGTGTAATTCATATTGCCAGTTATATTAAACTCCTTGAATGAGAGTATGTCATGACCCCAATACGGCACTATAAACCAATAGGGATTGAAATTAACATTCTTGTTCTTATAAATAAGTTCTTTTTCAACTGCAAACGAAACATTGCCTGCTCCAACAGGTCCCGGTATATAATATCCAAATCTAGGCATCATATAATTGTTATTATTAGCTATCTGTCTCAAGAAATTAAGTGTTATGTCTTGGTCATTAGCTGCTCTATTGCTATATACCTCTAGTGCATATGGGAACAGCGCCGCAAAACCCTCTATTCCTGTTTTCCCTTGCCTGTTTAAAGACACAAATTTAAAGTAGTAGCCTTCTGCAATACTAGATTCGTTGTCAGCAAAAATCAAGGATCTGTTGCCCTCATTCCCTATGAGGTTGTTGGATGAGTTGTGCATTACGTATATTTTTGCATTAGAGTATGTACAATTGTAAATAGTGTTGTTGTAAGTTCCATTTCCAAAAATCGCTGAAGTTAGTTTAATTGTCCTGCTATTATTACAGCTGAAACTGTTGTTCATCGCTCCTGATCCAAAATTCACAGTTATGGTAGAACAATTCGAATATGTGTATTCTGAATTGTTGTTTCCCATTATATTGTAGTTGCATGATTGGGCAAAAAAACTACCCGTTGCAAAAACCCAGACAATCATCGCTAAAACAAACATTCTATTTGAAATTCCCATCTACCCAACTCTATAGACATTAGTAGGACTATAAGGTATCTGATACCATCCGATTTCATTTATTGTTTTTTGATTAAGATTTGTTACACTTATATTATATACATTTATCCAATTGCTACATTCTTTCGTACCATTCCACACGACGTAACTGCCTGGGTTATAAGCCGAACAAAGTTCGGTACTATTAACATTCACTATGTTCTGACTCTGTGGTCTTCCTGCAAAAGCTGGAAAATCTGACCCCTGTGCTGTTATTATGGGCCCCTGCATATCCTCCACATAAACTGTGACATTACTTCCCAGGCTTCTGATGTATGTACCAGCGGCCAGAGTGCTGCCATTCTGTTGTTCTTGCAAATAATACCAGAAATTAGTAAGCAGTGAACTTGTGAGATATATGAAAACTATCAATGTCAAGAACACAGCGAAACCTACAAATCTGAAATACCTGTTTTTTGGCTTTATTAGCGCAAACATTCCTCTAGAAACAACAAGAACCAACGGTATGGCAAGTATCATCAAGAATCTTCTCAATCTATGCGCAAGTATGTATGTTACGTGTATGGGGTTCAAACCTAATCCAACATGCATCGGTCCGAACTCTAGGAGTGCAAATGCCACACCAAACCATGCAAGGAAAAAATACGAACTCCTGTCTCTATACAGTAGTAGGACAATTGCAAATATAACGAAAAGATAGAAGTATACTCCGAAATCACTATCATTCGCTGGCAATGTCAGTACTTCATTATAAACTGTGTGTACTGCGTTGCCTAAGCCTCCACCATGCAGAAGAATATTTACAATTCCGTAAGGGAACATGCCCTCTAAGTAAAAGTCAAGATTCTGGTTAGCAGTAGGTATGGTCGGTAAGTTATTTACCTTAGATCCTATCGCACTATAAAACCTATTATTCACGGTTATTGTGGCAAAAGCAAGATGCGAATTCAGGTAACTAAACACGAAGGTAACTACAAATGCAAGTATAATTCCATAAACGAAGAACAAGGCCTTTCCATCAATAATAATCTTCCTTCTAAACAATTCAATAAAGCCGTATAACAACACAAACGCAATTATTATCCCTGCTTCATAACCTATAAGCCATGCAACAACAAGTAAAATCCCACTAACAAGATAAGGTATTCTGCCTTTTAAACCCTGGAATCTTTCACCGTACAGAAACATCAAAATCGTCAACCCTGAGACAAATGTTAGCGGTACATCTTCCCCTGTGTTCACTGCAAATTTTGTAACAACCGGGAATATGCTAAACAAAAATGCACCTAAAAGCGCTTCTTTATAACCGTAAATAAATTTTCCAATCATGAATGTTACTAATATACCGCCAATGTATGCCATAATGTCCCAAAACGTTGCTCCTACAAGCGTAAATCCGAAGATCTTGTAAAATAAGGCGATAGGCATAAACTGCATTAGCCTTACTGAAAATATGTAACCTGGATTTATGAGGAAACTCCCATTGTCAACGGAATTTGCCAACCACAAATAATTTGCATCATCTCCATAGGTACTCGGACCTTCAATATGCGAAAACGCGTAAACCGCAGCGTTAATCACTATTGCAAAAAGCAACACTGCAACTATCAAAACGTATGGATTGCTGTTCTTTTTCCCGTTTTTTGTTTTCTTAATAGTCTTCACATGTTTCTCTGAGCGTCTGTATTTCAGGCAATCACAGAGTATACATGAGATAAATCTTTTAAATAGTTTTCTGATGTATACTTTAGTTGTTACTTAAGGTATGCGACTTTAGAAAGCTAAATATTCTAGCTCTATTCTAGATAGCAAACAAATAAATACCTTAATTAGCTCATAATACTGCTAAATTCGTGGTGCAGAGATGGCAAACATAAATGAAGTTGATACGTCAGAGCTTGTAAACAAACTCGCAGATAAACTAAAAGAGACAGGAATACAAAAACCTGCATATGTCGGTCTTGTTAAAACCGGCGCTGGTAAAGATAGAGTCCCGACGAGCCCAGATTTCTGGTACACTAGATGTGCTTCTATATTAAGACAGGTTTATTTCAACGGTCCGATAGGCATATCTCGCCTAAGGACAAGATATGGCAATAGGAAAAGACATGTCGTACATAGGCATCATCATGTAAGGTCGGGGGGTAGCATAATAAAAGACGCTTTTGACACACTTGAGAAATCAGGCTATATCAAAAAAACAAAATCAGGAAGAGTAATCACCCCTTCTGGAAGATCGCTTATGGATAAGACCGCTGAAAGTATAAAGAAGAGTGCATAAAATGGCTGAAGAACAGCAAGATGAAGACAGGATAAGGAAGGCTTACTCTAAACGTATAAGGGCAATGCAGATAGAACAGCAAAAGAAAGAAATAGTAAAAAGATATATGACTCCGGATGCTTACGAAAGACTGATGAATGTGAGAATCTCGAACCCGCAACTGTATTCCCAGCTTCTCGATCTTATAATTTCGATGGCACAAAGCAACAAATTAGGCTCCAAAATAAATGAAACTCAACTTAAGGATCTTCTGGCAAGACTTACGTTCAGACCAGAACCTAAAATCGAAATAAAACATAAGTGATTTTATGAGCAAGAAAAGCAAATTGAAAAAAATGCGACTTGGAAACAAGTTAAAACAGAACAAGAGGATACCGGTACTCGCAATGCTTAGGACACACAGGCGTGTACAGTACAACAAGTTCCAACGCGATTGGAGGCGAAGAAAACTTAGGATAAGTGATTAAATGGCAATAATGACCATAAATCTGAGGCACAAGTTGTTAAGTAAACATGGGGCAAAAAGAGTAGGAAATGCTGTTGCTCTTGTCAAAGGCCATACTGCGCGTTTCTTAAATGAAAACGAGCAGAACATAAGCATAACTACCGGATTGAACAGTTATATAATGCAAAATGTTTCAAGCATGAGCAAAATAAAAATAAATGCAGAGAAGAATGGTCAGAAACTTGTGCTTGATCTTCCTGCGGAAATGAAGAACAAAGTTTCTGCAACTCTAAAGGAACAACAAACACAAAAACAACCTAAAAAGGAAGAAAAACAGCAATTGCAAAACACTGAAAACAGTACAAAAAAGCCTGTAAAAAATACAAAGTCACAAAAACAGCAAAACAGTAAAAATGTAGAAGAACAATCGGAAGAGAAGAAGGCGTAACACAACAAATATCAGAGCTCACGCCTTCACATGCTCCTTCTATTTTCCAAGTGCTGACTATGGGAATAACAAAAATCGATATAAATGGGAATAGCTATGTGGGCGCATTCGTACTCGCATCTGATCAATTCACCATAATTGGCAATGACATAACTCTAAACATCGAACACATAGTAAAAGACACACTAAAAACTAATGTTGCAAGATTGAGTATAAATGGCTCTAATCTGGTTGGCATATACTCGCGCTCTAACTCCAGGTCCTTACTGCTACCGGATCTTTTATACAAGGATGAGTTACAAAGAATAAAACAAGAGCTTCAAGATATCAACATCGCTGTTATAAATTCAGAGTTAAATGCACTTGGTAATAACATACTATCAAACGATAAAATATCCCTGATAAATCCTGAATTTAGTAAAAATGATGAAAAAAAGATACGTGATGCTCTTGACACTGAAATAATACGCATCTCGATCGGCGGTTATAACACAGTAGGTGCAAACAACGTATTAACTAACAAGGGGATGGTTGTAAACAATAAGGCAACAGAAGAAGAGATTGACGAACTTAAAAAAATTTTCGGAAATGTAGAGCAATCCACTGCAAATCTGGGATCTGTTCATATCGGAATATGTGTTTCTGCAAATTCTAATGGTTTGTTAACAGGAAGTGAAACTACTGGATACGAGCTTGCTAACATGTCCAATGCTCTTGGTTTATAATCCAGATAATGTTCATTGTAGACAAATTTATAAATCCGTGATTGATTATATTTGTGATATAAATGGAAATCAATAAGACAGACACATCCGAAGCTGTCATGCAACTTAGATATCTACAAAACGTTTACTCACAACAGTACGAAATAGTAGAAAATGAGATAGCCAACTACTCTATGGCTCTAAATTCGCTCTCCAACAGCAAGTTAATGCTTGATAACATAAAAAAACTAGAGAATTCTAACACTCTTATAAATTGTGATGGTGGCACCTACATAGAAGCATCAATAAAATCAATAAACAAAGTGATAACTTACATAGGTGCAGGTTATCTTGTAGAAAAGAATGTAGAAGAAGCAACTGTGTTTGTTTCGGAAAGTAGTAAGAAAAACGAAGATGTTATAAAAAAACTTGTTACTGAGAAACAGAGACTCCAGAATGAGCTCGTTGATATATCCTACAAACTTTCCTTGATGCAGTGATGGGTATTTGAATGTTTGAAGGTCTAAAAAAGAAATTCTCAAGCTTTGTAAACTCACTTTCCAAGAAAGAGGAAGAAAAGGTCGAAGAGGAAGCTAAAGAGACACAAATTGTGGAATCAAAGTCAATTGAAGAACAAGTACTGCCTAAACCTTCTGTCAAAGAACAAGAGATCCAAAAAGAAGAGCCGAAAATTTCAAAAACAAAGGAACCAGAAAAATATGAGAAACCAACTATTGCAAAACCAAAAGAACTTAAACCACAAACCGAGCCTCAAAAAATCGTGGAAAAATCAAAAGAACCAAGACCTATACAAAATCAGTCCGCAGCCAAAGTCGGAATAAGTACAAAAATAAAAAGTGTACTTGTTGGCAAAGTAAAAATATCCGAGAATGATGTTGAACCATTCATCGAAAAACTCCATTTAGAACTTCTTCAATCTGATGTCAATTACGAAGCCGCAGAGAAAATACTCAGCGCAATAAAAAGAGATCTTACTGGCAAAACTATAGAATCAAGGAACATAGAAACCGAACTATATTCCATGATTAAAAATTCTATATTGTCTGTATTGATGAAAAGTAGCAATGTTGACTTATTACAACTGGCTTCCAATTCAAAAAATAACGGAGAGACGCCGTTCAAAATATTATTCATAGGTCCAAATGGTGCTGGCAAGACAACCACCATGGCAAAAATAGCCGAAATGTTTATGGAAAATAATCTGACCTGCCTTCTATCCGCAAGCGACACGTTCAGAGCTGCAGCCATAGAGCAAACTGCCATACATGCGCAGAAACTCGGAATCGAAGTTGTAAAAGGGGCGTATGGTTCAGATCCATCAAGCATCGCATTCGATGCCATAGTACACGCAAAAGCAAGAGGTATAGACGTCGTGCTGATAGACAGTGCCGGAAGACAGGAAACAAACAAAAGCCTCATTGAGGAATTAAAAAAAATGAACCGTGTGGCAAAGCCTAACTTAAAACTATTTGTTGGAGAAAGTATAACTGGTAATTCCTTACTCGAACAGGTTAAAGAGTTTAATAACGCTATAGGTATAGATGGCATAATTCTAACAAAATTAGATTGTGATGCAAAAGGCGGAAATACGCTATCTATTCTAAGTGAAACTAGCATACCTATACTATATTTTGGTACTGGTGAAGGTTATAACGATCTTATACGATACGATCCGAATTTCATAATAAACAATATTTTCCCAAATTGAGCGTTCCAAGTACTCACCTTTTTAAATTTTGTCTTAGAGTTCATATCTGTTTGGTGAATCGATGTCTGATGGAAAATACATAACAGAAAAAGAATTAGCATTAAAGCTTATAAAAAATAATAAATATATGGTTTTGGCAACTTCTGATCAAAAATTAAAACCTTGGGCATCTCCTATATTGTATGTCCATGATCAAAATTATGATTTCTATTTTCTTTCTGCAATAGATTCGGTGCATGCAAAGAACATAACTTCAAATCCCCAAGTAAGCATCGCAATATTCAATTCTACACAGGCAATAGGTTTATCTGAAGGCATACAAGCAGAAGCCACTGCGTCTGTTGTTGGTAAAGATGTAATAACTGGGGTGATAAATCTATATTGCGAAAAACTGTTCCCGGATTCTGACATGTCTCCAACACAAAGATATAGGCCCGATGATTATCTTGAACCTGCGGAGTTCAGATTCTTCAAGATTCATCCGACTAAAGTTTTTATCACAAGCAATGTTGATAGGAGAGTGGAAGTACAACTTTCAGAAACGAAAACTTAAATGATAACTGCTCTCATTTTTGATTTTTTCTTAGAACTTCTTTTATTCCCTCTTCGTCAAAGTCACAATTCAACCATTCATGGTGTATTTCTGCCCCATACCGTTTGTAAAACTCTATCGCAGTTTTGTTCCATTTCAATACCTGCCAGCGTATCCTCTTACATTTTTCTTTCCTTGCAACTTCAAACACCTTCATCAATAATCTACTTCCTACCTTAACATTCCTACATTCTGGCCTTACATAAATATCTTCCAGATAAAGGCTTTTCCCAACCCATGTGGAATAAGAGAAAAAGTACAGTGCATATCCTATCATCTTTCCTTTCTGTATAGCAACAAAAAAATCAAATAAGTTCTTTTCATGTTTCATCTGACTAATCGAATTTGTCACTGCATTCGGTGCCTTTTCAAATTCCGCAAGTTCTTTTATCTGAGTAAGTACATCGCCAAAATCTTTTTCTGTACCCTTTCTTATGACAAACTCGCACATAGATAAAACTTACTTATTCTTAGTAAATGAAAAATCAAATGCGAGTGCCGGGATTTGAACCCGGGTTCTTGCCTTGGCAAGGCAAAGTCCTACCAGGCTAGACTACGCTCGCACTTATTAATATGGCTTTATTGGCTGTTATATAATAAAAATCTTTGCTGAACATTCAAAGTTGGCTTGTTGCTTCAATAGCAGCAGCTCTGATATCCTCTGCCCTATATATGTACCTACCTACTATCGCATGCCATCTCTTTCCCGCAGCACGTGCAGCATCAGTTATCGAACCTCCCTGGGTTATTAACCCTGGAGAAAACAGTTCTATCCTATCTGCTTTGCTTTCCAATAGGCTCAAATAGTGCTTAATCCTATCAACCCTATTCCCCGGAACTACATAATTTGTTACTCCTAATTCAGCTGCCAATGTATAAATCCTATCCAATGCTTCATCAGATATATAACCTCCCTCACTTGTTTTGTATCCTTGATGTGTCATCTCTCCTCCAACGATCACACACACATCTTTGTTATTGCAGGCTTCTATCCACGCTTTCTCAGTATTTGGTCCAGACATTGGGAACAATATAATGGCATCAGCACCAGATGAAACTGTCACGTCTACGAAATCTTCTCCTAACTCTGGTATGTCAGTACCACCTTTCTGATGATCGTATATTATCGGAAGGTCACTATAGTCTCTTATAATCTTAGACACGTTTCTCAATCCAAACGGTATAGTGAGCAAAGGTCCAACCTTGTAACCACCTATTTTCTCTACATCATTTGTTGATCTGATGAGATTTTCAAGTTCTTTAAGAGATTTCACATCACATGACACTATGACACTTCTATCAAGTTTCATTATGTTTTTCATGCTAACCACAACAAAAAATCCAATCGCTCCAAATATATGCTGAACAAGCCAATATCTGATAAAAGAGAGATATTTTATTCTTTTGCATATAATTCCAATACAATGTACGAAAATAATACGCAATTCGGTGAAAATGAAGATTTCTTCAAGCCTAGGATAGGCGTTGTAGGAGTGGGAGGTGGTGGAAACAACACCGTGCATAGGCTCAGCGCTATGGATATAAAAGGTGCATCTCTATTCGCTTTCAATACAGACGCGAAACAATTAGGCATGCTAAATGACAATATCACAAAAGTAATGTTAGGAAATGAGATAACACATGGTTTCGGGGCTGGTGGTTATCCTGAAGTTGGCGAAAAGGCCGCTGAACTCTCATCACAAAATATAGACATGCTACTCAAAGACATGAATCTCGTATTTCTGACTGCAGGTATGGGTGGTGGTACCGGTACCGGTGCAGCTCCGGTGGTTGCCAGGATAGCTAAAGAAAACGGCGCCATAGTGGTTGGTATAGTCACGATGCCTTTCTCATTAGAAAGGGTACGACTAGAAACTGCAAGGAGAGGCATTGAAAAACTCAGAGAAAACATAGACACACTAATAGTCATAGATAACCAAAGACTGGTGTCTCTGTATCCAAACCTCCCTATAGAAAAAACCTTCTCGATAGCTGATGAGGTAACTGCAAAGGCTGTGCGTGGTATAACCGAAACAATAACACAACCCAGCATGGTTAACATAGACTTCGCAGATATACGACAGATAATGTCTCACGGTGGCCTTGCAATGATAAGCATAGGTAGTGCAAATGGGAACAATCGTGTTGAGGATGTTGTAAAAGACACCCTAAATAACAGATTGCTTGATGTAAATTATGAAGATGCCAAAGGCATACTTTTCCACATAACTGGTGGCTCAGATATGACTTTGGGAGAAGCTACGCGCATAGGTGAAAAACTCACTGAAAAAATAGCTAGTGACGCAAACGTAATATGGGGTGCAAGACTTGATCCTTCATACTCAAGTAACACTGAAGTAATAGCAATATTTACTGGAGTTACTGGATCCTCGATTCTCGGAAACTCAAGGAAAACTGAATCAGGGCTTGGTCTTGGCAGACTGTGAATGTCATACTTCATCTATTTCTGTAGCTCCACTTTCTGTCTTATTCCGTTTTAGAATGTCATACTTCATCTATTTCTGTAGCTCCACTTTCTGTCTTATTCCGTTTTAACATGTAAATCTTGCCGTTCGTTATCTGTTTTAGCTGCTCGTCATGAGTTATTATGAATATCTGTTCTATTATCTCAGGAAGCACCTCGCTGAAAAGTCTTACCAATTTAGTTATCCCCTGTTGGTCTATGTTGTGTGTTGGTTCATCCAATATTATCCACTTTAGATTAGGTGTTAGAACCATAGCAAACGCTATTCTCATAGTTAAGCACGCTGTGCTCCTTTCTCCCCCGCTTGCTATCGAATCTACGTCATTCCATCCCTCCCCATTCTTATCAGTTTTAACCCTGAGTACATAATCTCCTTCTGTAGCCTGAAGATTTATTCCTATATAATCTCCGTACGGATAAAGATCCGGCCATATGTCTTGCATAACTTCATTAACAGAGTTAACTAGTTTATTTCTAAGTACTACCTGCGTTTCCTGCAGTGCGTTTTTGAATTTTGTAAGTCCGTCAACAGTTTTATTTCTTGATTTTATCCTCTCAATAAGTTTCCTCACTCTATCTATTTCTTTTGATTTTTCTTCTATTCGTGATTCTTTTTCTCTACGTTCCCTTTCACTAGATTCCAGGATCGCCAGATTTCTGCTTATTAGAGAATTTATATCCACAAGTTCTTTTTGCATTTTATCTATTTCTTCGTCATCAATCTTTATCTCGCCAAGCTTACTCTTTTTTTCTGCTACAAGAGCAAAAATCTCTCTTACATTTTTAATGTACGAATTCTTACGCGTAATCTGATCCAATGACGATTTTATAGATAATATTTCCCTAGTCTGTTCTTCTCTCTTCTTACTTATTTCATCTCTTTTAATTTTTATTTCCATTAATTCCTCTGAAGATTTTTTTTCAAGTTTTCCAGCTTCTTCAAGCCTTTTTTCCACATCTCCATACTCTAACAATTTTTCTTCGGCAATCTTTATCTGTGAGAGTTTTTCTTCAACGCCATTCAGAATACTCTTAAGTTGTCGTCTCTCAACTTCAATTTCATTCTCCTTATTCGATAGTTCCAAAACGTGTTTCCTCTTATCTCCAAGTATGCCCTCTTTTGTATCACTATCCAAATTCCTTTCACATACCGGACATTTGCTTATATGCTTTTCCAATTCGGTGATCCATTTCTCATTTTCTTTTTTCGTGACTTTTACCAACGCGAGTTCTTTTTCTAATTCTTCATACTTTAATTTTGAGTCGTCAAAACGCTTTGAAAATTCTGCTTTATCGATGTCCTTCATGTCTGCTAATAGTTTTTCTTTAGTGGTCTTTTTTCTTTCAAGGTCAGATATCTGATTCTGTAGTTTTCCCATGCGTAACTGGACCTCTTGCATACGGTCTGTCACTATGTTTTCTTCTTTTTTTAACTCTACATTCTTTAGATTAAACTCTGCAAATTTTCTACTGAGTTCCTCTTCACTGCCCAATTCTAATTTATCTATCTTTTTTATTTCATCATTCAATGTGCTGATTTTACCTTCATCTTCTACTATTTCCTTAGACAATGCAATTTTTTTACTTAGAAGATCCTTGGCTTTCTTGTATCTCGATTCTATCATTTCCCTTTTATTTACTGATTCGTCATGTTCTTTCTTAAGTTTCTTGGATTCTGTTACAATTTTTTCAAGTGATTCTTTCGAATTAGCAAGCTGAAGCTCTAACTCCTTCATGTCTATGCCTTCCAGAGCCTTTTCTTCCTCTTCTATCATACTTTTTATTCTATTTATGAGGCTCGTTACATTATCCTGGGCCACTGCAAATTTATCCAATCCTAGGAGGTTATCTATCTGTTTTTTTCTATCTGCTGATTTAAGTTCCAAGAAGTAATCCAATCTATTTTGTTCAGAATAAACCACTCTGGAAAATAGATCATAATCTATCTTCAATAACCTCTCTATTTCCTCGGTAACTCTCTGTGGTTGTGATTGCACATGAACTCCATTTTTTTCAAATTTTGCCTTTGGAGAGTTGTTCAGTGCAACCTCTCTTTCAACTGTATAAATGTCATTCCCTAATCTAAATTTTAACCTAACAACAGCTCTGTCTTTTGGCACAGGTCTATTGCTTATCACATCATTTATCGACATTCTCCGATTTTTTATTGCCGGAAATGTGCCAAAAAGGGCAAACGATATCGCATCCATCACAGAACTCTTTCCTGCGCCCATCTGGCCTAATAATATGTTTGTGCCTTTTGAAAACGAGAGCGTACTGGAACCGTGCGTTTTCCAGTTCTGGAGCTCGAGTAGCTCTATCATTTTAATCAAAATAGTTCCTGATTTATAATTTAATAATTCAACGCAAGAAAATGCATATTTGTTTACTTTTAATATATTAAACTAAATTGTCAGATAGGTTCCTATGTAATATGCTAAGTATTATAAAACTTGCCTGTCATATAACTCTGTTATATGAGGTATTTTCGTGCTAGGATATGAAAAAGCTGCTAAAGAAATATTACCTGCAGTAAGATCTGCATTGGCTAAGGAGTTGAAATCACAGTACCACATAAAAGAGGAAGAAATATCAAAAAAACTCGGGATAACGCAGGCTGCAGTCAGTAAATATGTGAGAAACAAATGTTCGGATAAGATAAAACTTGTAGAAAACTCAATAAGCAAGGAAGTAATAGCATCCTGTGCTAAGGACATGGTACTTGGAAATGCCGATGCTGTAAACAAATGCGTATGTAATGTATGCAAAAGCATGAACGACTTTGGCTGCGGGTTCTATTATGGTTCAAAGGTGTGACCATGAAGGACAAGCAGATAGAAAAGCTCGTAGAAGCGAATGAATACATAGAAAAGTATGGATTTAGCGAAAAAATAGAATACGAGCATTTTGACAAAGGATTATCAGAAGACACTGTAAGAAAGATTTCCAAATTAAAGAATGAACCCGACTGGATGCTTGAAAAAAGACTTACCGGGTATAAAATTTTCGAAAGCAAACGAATGCCGATGTGGGGCGCAGACCTTAGCGATATAGATTTCGAGGATGTATACTACTATCGAAATCCAAAAGCAAAGGAAACTAACGATTGGGAAAAGGTACCTGAGGATATTAAACGAACATTCGACAAACTCGGAGTTCCAGAAGCTGAAAGAAAATTCTTTGCAGGAGCAGAAGCACAATTCGATTCCTCTGTCGTATACTCCCATGTAAATGAGGAGCTTAACAAGTTGGGAATAATTTTTACTGATACTGATAGTGCAGTTAAAAAGTATCCTGAGCTCATGAAAAAATACTTTGGAATGGTTATACCACCTAACGATAACAAATTTGCTGCGCTTAACACTGCCGTATGGTCTGGTGGTAGTTTCATATACATACCTAAAGGTGTAAAGGCTCCAATGCCTCTCAATGCCTACTTTAGAATAAACGCAGAAAAATCAGGCCAGTTCGAAAGAACGCTCATCATAGCTGATGAAGGTGCTGATGTAACCTACATCGAAGGTTGTACTGCTCCTGTTTATGCCGCCAACTCATTACACTCTGCCGTTGTCGAATTGGTCGCTCTAAAAGGGGCTCACATAAGATATGTAACAATACAAAACTGGTCAAAAAACGTATACAATCTAGTTACACAAAGAGCGCATGCTGATGAAAATGCAAAAGTAGAATGGATAGATGCAAACATAGGTAGCAAGGTAAACATGAAATATCCTAGCATTTTTCTAAAAGGCAACGGGGCAAGTGGTGAGGTACTTTCCATAGCATTGGCAGGTGACGGCCAAGTCCAAGACTCTGGTGGCAAAATATATCATCTTGCACCAAATACAACTTCAAAAATCATATCCAAGAGTGTATCTAAAGGTAGTGGTGTAACTACGTTCAGAGGTCTTATGCATGTTGCTAAAAATGCAGGAAATGTTAAGGCTCATGTATCTTGTGATGCACTGCTTCTTGATGATCTGGCCAAAACAAACACTTATCCATACAACCAGATAAATCGAAACGATGCAATAATGAGCCATGAGGCAAAGGTTGGCAAAATAAGTAGTGATGCGATATTCTATCTAATGTCGAGAGGTATACCTGAAGACGATGCGATAGCCATGATAGTTCTCGGATTTATGGAGGATCTCACTAAGATACTTCCGATGGAATACTCCTTAGAATTAAAAAGACTAATAAAGTTGGACACTAGCGGCGGAGTAGGATAAAACAAAGGTGTACATTTTTGAAATACAAAGAATTCAGGGAAGATGCACTTGCACAACTGCAATCTCTTCCATATGAAACTAATGAGCTATATAAAAAATACAGCTTGTCTATAGAGTTGCCTAGCGAGCAAGAGTTACATAAACCTACCTCAGAATCCTATACGTTCATTAACAATGTGGAAAAAGGTATCCATACCGATTTCGATGTTGTTATATCATGCGATATGGTACGATCAAACAGTAAAATCGTAAAGATAATCGGAATGGACGAACTCGATAAAAACCTAAAAAATAAATTGTACAAAAGCAACGAATCAAAATTTGTAGCCTTTTCAAATGCACACTCCAGCAAGGCATTGCTCATAGAATCAAATGGTAAAAAAGAGAACATAAAAATATTATTTGTAAATAATGGGAATCTTCTCATGCAGACGTTTGTCAATACACACGATTCTGATTTAAACATAACCGAATTTTATCTATCAAATTCAAAACAACATTCAATAATGTCATCATTGCACGAATTTGATGTAAACAATTCAACTATCGAAATAAATCAGATACACAATGAAAATGAAAACACAACTTTACTAAACCTTTCGAAAGGTGTTGTAAATGACAATTCAACCCTTAATATAAATTCAATATACAACGGTTCAACTGTAACAAAGTCTCTATCTGAGTTTATATCAAACGGATCTAAAAGCTGCGCAAGGCTCAATGAACTTGCATACGGTATATCAGAACAAAAGTTCGATCTTACAACTTCAATAACAAACTCAAAACAGAATAGTTCCGCATTTCTTGATTCTGGTGTAATATTGGACAATAACTCTTATTGTGCGTTAAAAGGATATGCTAAAATTGACAAATGGACCAAGAATGCAAAATCTAAAATAACTGAAAGAGGTATACTACTAAGTAAAGATGCGCATATAGATGCACTACCCGATATGTCGATAGACTACAGTGATGGTGTGTCTGCAACGCACAGCGCTGCAACTGCGCCTCTAGATAATGACGCATTATTTTATATGGAATCAAGGGGTGTGGGCGAAAACGATGCAAGAAAGATGTTCATATCTGCTTTCATATCAAAGCATCTGTCCAATATAAATGATCCGTTCGCACGCGAACTTTCATCATCGATAATGTTGAACAAATTAGAGTACGGTTATTTCGGAAAACCGAGTGAAATGACCACAAAAGGAGTGTGGTCTACCGAAAAAGGTGAATAAATGAAATTAGAGATAAAAGACTTACACGTATCTGCAGAAGACAAAGAGATAGTAAAAGGAGTAAACCTTTCTATAAATGAAGGCGAACTTCATGTAATAATGGGTCCTAATGGTTCTGGAAAAACCACATTAGCCAAAGCGATAATGGGCCATCCTGAATTGTCAGTAACAAAAGGGGATATCCTTGCCGATGGGAAAAGCATAGTCAATACCAAGGTAAATGACAGAGCAAAACTGGGTATATTCCTGCAATTCCAAAATCCTGTAGAGGTGGAGGGGCTGGGTCTGATGAACTTCTTAAATGCGGCTAGGGGTTCCATCCATAGTGACATGCAGTTCAAAGATTTCATGTCTGAAGTAAAGAATTCTACAAAAAAACTCTCCATAAAAGAAGAACTTGTGGGAAGGTCATTGAACTTTGGTTTTTCTGGAGGAGAAAAGAAAAAGATAGAAATGTTACAAATGGCCGTACTAAAACCGAAACTTGCAATATTGGATGAACCTGATTCTGGATTGGATATAGATGCGGTGAAAACTGTTGCAGAAAATATAAATGAACTGAGACAAAAAAACAAAATGGGGATATTGCTCATAACACACTACAGCAGAATCCTAAATTACATGGAACCACAATTCATACACATAATGAAAGACGGAGTGATAAAAAAAGATGGTGGAAAAGATCTTATAAACGAAGTTGAAACGAAAGGTTATAAGCTCTAAACATTGTAAAAAAAGTTGACTTAATGGATGTAAAAAACGTAAGAAAAGACTTCCCAATACTCTCTACAAAAAGGAACAACAAACCTCTTGTTTATTTGGATAGCGCCGCAACTTCACAAAAACCAAATCAAGTAATAGACGCGATTTCAACTTATTACAAAACATATAATGCAAATATACATCGTGGACTATACGAGATATCCATCAAAGCAACTGAAGCTTACACGGAATCGAAAGAGAAAGTTGCACGTCTTATAAATGCAAATTCCTATAGAAACATAGTATACTGCAAGAACACTACAGAGGCCATAAATCTTGTTGCTTTATCGTGGGCGGAATCAAACATACGTGAAAACGATCACATACTTCTTACGAAAATGGAGCACCACAGTAATATGGTTCCTTGGCAACTTCTTGCCAAGAGAAAAAAAGCCATCATAGATTATGTAAATCTTATCGATTCTTCGATTTTAAACATTGATGATTATAAAGAGAAACTAAATCTGAATCCAAAACTTGTTTCGTTTTCCCATGTTTCAAATGTCCTTGGCACTATTAATAATGCACAGGAAATAACAAATCTTGCGCATAAAAACGGCGCCAAGGTGCTAATAGACGCTGCGCAATCTGTGCCACACATGCCTGTCGATGTGAAAAAACTTGATTGCGATTTCATGGCGTTTTCTAGTCATAAAATGCTTGGGCCTTCTGGTATAGGCGTATTATACGGCAAAGAAGATCTTCTTGAAGAAATGCCTCCTATTTTTGGAGGCGGGGATATGATACGAAGTGTTGATTTCTCCGAAAGTACTTGGAATGAACTTCCTTGGAAATTTGAGGCAGGAACTTCGAATATAGAAGGGGGAATAGGTTTCGGAGCTGCTATCGACTATCTTCAAAATATCGGAATGTCAAACATTCATCAACACGAAATAGAACTCACACAATACGCACTTAAAAGAATGTCAGAACTTGGTTACATAAAAGTTCATGGGCTGGGTATTGATAAATCTTCTGATAACAACAGATCCGGAGTTATATCGTTCACTATGGACAAAGCCCATCCGCACGATATAGCTTCTATCTTTGATTCCCAGGGCATAGCAATACGCGCTGGACACCATTGTGCGATGCCATTAGTTAACAAAGTCATAATGGAGCCTGCTGTGGCTAGGGCAAGTTTCTACCTTTATAATACGAAGGAAGAAATAGACCAGATGATAAATGCATTTGAAAAAGTAAAGAGCATTCTAAAAATACAATTGTAGTTTATTTGTGTTTAATCCTAAATCTCACAAAGTAACTTATCACGATGATCATTATGATTAAAAAAAGTACGTATCCCGTATCATATGTGGTCCAATACGTGTTTTTGATTTTTGCCTCTGTCATATTTACACTATAATAAAAATCCCTTTCGAATCCTAAGCTATCGTTAACTTTCATTAAAATTGTAAAGTTACCTGCTTCTTTAGGAGTGCACTCAATCTGTGATTCATTAAACACATCACAGAATGCTGGTAATCTGCCAAATAAAAACGAGTATCCTCCATTGCCTCCTGTAGCTTTAAATTTCAAAGTTATTGTAAGATTTCCGTTATTATCAGATTCTTGTTTGTATAATGAAACTCTGATCGGATTTACCGAATCGGTTTCATTCTTTATATATTCAGGCAATGAATCAAACGGATTACTTCCTGATCTATTTGTTATAAACACGTAACCTATCCCTAAATTCCTTGAAATGTTTATTACGTGTTTCATGTTTGTACTGTTTGGTACATCATACACTATCATTGATAAATGGTTTGGGTTATACGAACTTGTTTTCACATACGTCATATTTTCTTTAACAAAAACCGAATAATTGTTTTCAAATATGTTTATTATATCTGAGATATTCCTGTAACATTGGCCGACACCAACACCAGGATCCATAAACACCATATTTCCTGCGATTTGATTTCCTTTTATGTAATTGTAAAGGGTTCCGTAAAACTTTATGTTGGATTCATTGCAATTCGAAGCAACCTGATCTAAGAATATTCCACTTACATTATACCACTTATAATAATCATTTATGTATCCTTCATCTTCATTCAGTGTCAATGTACCATCATTGAAGAACGTCGGCACGTATCCTAAAACCTCTATTCCGCTACTACGCAAATCATTTATCCATTTATTGTAAACAGGATCGAAATTCGTACCTGGTCCGCTGTCCGGATTGATTATCACTGCATATAATCCCGGAGTATAATTTTCGAGCTTAGCCCATTCCTGATTTGGGTAAAAATACAGCGGTATTATAATCCCTTCCGTGACATTTGAAATGGAACTGTTTAATGATACATTTACTTGAGGCACATGTATTACTGTGGCATTCAGATGCCTCTGACAAATAAAAAGGAAAATACACGTTAAAAATGCCATCCAGATTACTATGCCAATGCGTCTCATTCTATCACGGTTGCGTGTATCCACCATACCAACTGCTTGTAAATGTCAGATTTTCAGTCATTCCTGAATTACCACTATTTGAATAATCATTAACGTTCCCATTCAGTGGCCACCATCCTACGAGATTCTGTAAATCTACTGGAGCTCCTCCTATGCCTTCGTTGTACATGGCTTCTATCGCAACATTACTCAGTGAGGTATTGTATATCTGCACATTAGAAACCATACCATCAAACAACCATCCGGGCCAATCTCCAATATTCACGCTTCCCGAAGATGCGTATATTCCTTGTCCGAAAGAATATGAATTCGAGTACTCCTTTCCATTTACAAAGTCGTACATAAAAACGGTGCCATTCACCGCAACGCTCACAGCCACCATATTCCACGTATTTGGCAATCCACTTACCTGTGCATAGCCATTGCATCCTATTGCCTGTCCTGTCGAGCTTAGGTAGCATGAGCATGGATCGAAACAAGCCCATCCTCCGCTACACCAGCTCCATGCAGGTCCTACTGTCACTCCACATTTCGATTGCTGCACACTTCCGAGCTGGTTTCCAGAGTTATCATAAAACCAGTCCAACATTGTAAATGAAGTCAGTTTCTGCGCATCTGTTGTCGGGATGTTGTTATAACCTATGAATCGTGCGACATACTGCGGCACTTGGTTGTTGCAACTACCTTCCAGATTGCTTATTCCAAGTTCACCGTTCCTTATCACTTGGCAATTGCCGGCAGTTGCCTTAGGTGCAAATGTCAAAGGATTGAATATACCGAGAAATGAAAGCGCACCGAGCACTACTGCGATAATGAGTATCGACCATCCATAGGTCATCAAATACTCCATTGCACTTTGCGATTTCATTCTATCACGGTTGCGTGTATCCACCATACCAATTGCTCGTGAATATCACATTAGTGGCGATCCCATCATTACTGTTCCCTGAATAATCGTTAGCATTTCCATTCAGCGGCCACCAGCCTACCAAATTCTGCGAATCTATGGGTACTCCTCCAATGCCTTCCTGGTATAAGGAATTTATTGCTGAACTGCTTAATGATGTATTATACATTTGAACATTAGATATGCTGACATTTGAATACCCACCTTCACCAGCACCCAGAACCAGTGATCCAGTGCCTTGACTTGCCATCCCAGACACGGGAGAATTGAAAGGTATCGGTGCAGAGTACCCTGGATAACCTACGTAGTAATACGAAGATCCTGCAGTGTAGTCGTAGGTGAAGCATGCAAAAACCCACTGATTTAATAGATAGCTGAATGAATAATAATCGCTCGATGCTGATGCGATTGTTGCGCCATCTGCAGCCCACACAGTAAAACCTTCGGAGCCTCCACCTTGATCAAGAGTATATTCCCAGTAATTCCCATCGCTTGGAGAATATGCACCTTTAAGCATCGGGCCTGCATAACCAGAAAGCGAATTTATTTTATACCACATACAAAAAGTCATCTTACCCTCGGTACCTGCTTCGGGACTAAGTGTAGGGCTGTTTCCAAGATTTGCATATGCTCCTTTGCCATCAAAATATGCAACATACTGTGGCACCTGGTTGTTGCAGCTTCCTACAAGGTTGCTTATTCCCAATTCGGAATTCTTTACAATCTGACAACTTCCAGGTGCAGCTTTGGGCGCAAACGTAACAGGTTTGAACACACCGAGAAACGACAGTGCGCCCAATACCACTGCAACAATGAGTATACTCCATCCATAAGTCATCAGGTATTCCATTGCTGATTGCGACTTATTCATAATATATCCTGAGTTTGTGATTGTACTTATTATGGATACGTTGATATCACACTCACCGTATTGCTGTTGGAATTCGTAACGTATGCAATGTTATATGTTGGATCTATAGCCACGAAACCCGGCTGGGTGCCTACGCCAACAATGTTCGTGATTGTACCTGTGGTTACATTAACTACCGTTACGGTGTTGTTGACATAGTTTGAGACGTATGCCAGTGTGCCAGAGGGGTTTAAGGCCATGCCGTACGGAGAGACTCCTACGCCGATATTTTTCGTTACTGTATTGGTAGCTACATTGATTACACTTACTGTGGCGTTGCCACCATCAGAAACGTATGCCAGTGTGCCTGAAGGATTAAATGCCACACTGTCAGTAGGATAGGTGCCTATGTTAATGTTGTTCGGATTTGTAACTGTGGTTCCACTGATTGCGAGCACTTCCACTGCCCCACCTGCATAAGCAAGCGTAACGTATGCAAGGTTGCCTGAGGGGCTGAATGCTATGCTGTTTGGACATCCATTTCCAGAAATATAGCCTATCATTGCATCTGTGGCTACGTTGATCACTCCAACCACTTCATTGCCACGATCCGCACCGTTGCAGACTCCATGATATGCGATGAATGCTGTGGTGCCATTGGGATTGAATGCCACGCCACTCGGATATACGCCCCCTGTCCACCCATTCGGCCACCCTACGTTTGAAGTAATAACTCCAGTGACTGTGTTAGTGCCTACGTTGATTATACTTGTATTTCCAGACGGACCATCTTGATTGTTCGTAACGTACGCCAGTGTGCCTGAAGGATTAAATGCTACCCTGTAAACACCGTGAGGTACTGTAATAGTGTCTATGACTGTATTGGTAGCTACGCTGATTACACTTACTGTGGAACTGCCCTCATTCGCAACGTATGCAAGGTTGCCTGATGGGCTGAATGCCACTCCAGCTGGGTCGTTGCCTACCGCAATAGTGTCGATTACCTTGTTTGCATAATATATCGTTGTGGTGGAAGTACTGGTGCTTGTACTAGTTGTTGTGGATGTTGTTGTAGAAGATGTGGTAAGTGTAGTTATTGTTGTACTTGTGGAAGTGGAAGTTGAGGTGGTCGTAGATGTTGAAGTGGTTGTTGATGTTGTCGTACTTGTAGTTGATGTTGAAGTGGAAGTGGTTGTACTCGTGGATGTTGATGTGGTGGTTTGGAACACTGCCTCTGCGCTGACCGGAGTTGAAACGTTCAATGTTATTGATGAAGTGGTGCTGCTTCCTGCGGAAGTCGGATTGATTGCCCAGTTGTTGAACTGATAATTGGACGTGGCATATGCATTTTCCTGCACAAGCGTGCCCGTGTTGTACCAGTTGCTTGCAGGGGATACGCTGCCGCCGCTACTTGGAGATGCAAATGCAGTCAGGTAGTATTGCAGTGTGTAGGATGCGACTACGCTGCAATTGTTTGTCATTGTAATTGATCCTGACTGCGTATTGGCACCGTTGCAATTGTTAACAACTGATGAGAATGCGTACCTTTCACTTGCCGTGTCCTGCACTGTTGACTGGAATGAATATGATGCAGTTGAATTTGGAGCAAATGCGATTTTTATTGGCAAGTTGGAGAATGAAACTCCACTGAGAGTAACTACTGTGTAACCAGTATTTGGTTGGTTCATGCTGAATGTTGCATAAACCGGTTTCAGGAACGTAACTTTTGTGGTGTTCGAGTGTCCCACGAACGTTGCGTTTATCGATCCGCTGCATTGCGACGTGCTTGAAACGTACGTAGTCGCATTGCCGTTGCTGTCGGTTGTTGCGTACTGCTGCGAAATCACTCCGCAGTTGCCCGTGTTTGTGAAGTTGACCGTTGCGCCTGAAAGAGGATAACCGAGGAGTTTTACCTTTGCAGTTATCTTGTACAAACTTCCGTCGGCAAGGAACGGCCCTTGCGAAATTATTGTCACGTTAAGTCCAGTCTGGCTGAGTATCGGTACTACGTGCGCACTGAAGCTGCCCTGATAAGTCTGTGATTGAGGGCTTGCGCATCCTCCTGTTGCCAAATTCGTGCATACATTTCCACTAAGCAGTATTTTTCCCACTACTAAAGACCCATAATGCAACGGTCTGGTAAAGGTGACGTTGCAGATTATTGCTCCTCCGGGAAGTACGTAATTAGGGGTGCAGGTTCCACTCCCGACTCCGACCCCGCTCACATTAATTGAAATGGAGGGATTCTGGATTGGATGCAATTGCGCATTTGTCAGGAACAATACTGTTTTTGAAAGTAGTTGGTTTGCACCGAACACTATGTCCTGGCAGTTTAGTTCACTGCTTGTCGTACATCGAGTAGGAACTAAATTGGAAGGTGCAAGAACGAAGAAGTAGAGAAAGGAAACCATGATGGCGATTACAAGTATCGACCATCCATAAGTCATCAGGTATTCCATTGCGGATTGCGATTTCTGATGAAACTCTTTTCTAAAGAGTTTCTCGGATTGATTTTTGATGAAATTTTTGGAAAAAGTTTTCATAAATATCACGGTTGTGTATACCCGCCATACCAACTGCTTGTGTACACCACCTTTGTCTGCGCTCCGTTATTCTGGTTTCCGGAATAGTCATTGGCATTGCCATTCAGCGGGTACCAATTTACCAGTTTCTGAAGGTTTATTGGCAATCCGCCTAACCCTTCACGATACAATTCCTGCACCGAAGAATTTGTAAGCGATGTATTGTATATCTGCACATCGGCAACGTATCCTCCAAACATATCTCCAGACTGACAGCCGCTTAATGGTTCTATATCACAACCTATGTTTATCTCCAATGAAGATATGTAAGGTGTACCTGCAGTATTTGATGTATTGTAAGCTGAATTTAGATAAAGGCGGGTATCAGTACTGTTTACGACCATGGCAACAAATTCCCAAACATTTGCGCTAGGTTTTAACATACTATTATAATTGTCTCCACAACCATCTTTATACAAGTATCCATTCCACATGATTAATGCTGCCGTATTAGAGCTGCATCCACTTCCGTAGCTAACAATGCCTGCTATGCCTCCTCCGGTAGATGCTGCAGTTGGGTCAATCCACGCAGTTACTGTAAGATTATCACTAGAAAGGCTGTTTGGATTAGTTATAACTATGTCGCTGCTTGAACCGTTAAGAGATGCGACATACTGCGGCACTTGGTTGTTGCAGCTTCCTACAAGGTTGCTTATTCCTAATTCGGAATTCTTTACAATCTGGCAACTTCCAGGTGCAGCCTTAGGTGCAAACGTAACAGGATTGAACACACCGAGAAACGACAGTGCGCCGAGAACTACTGCAATTATTAGTATAGACCATCCATAAGTCATCAGGTATTCCATTGCGCTTTGCGATCTTGACGTAGATTTATGCTGATGAAAAAAGACTGAATGTCTTAAGCTATATCTGCCGTCGCGCCTTCCCAGAGAGAGAGAGAGAGAGCTACTTTTTCTTCTGTACGTATTCACGGAATCCACATTCCATACGATAAGAATGCTTAAAAGCGTTGCTATGTTCTGGCCACAAATACGCAACTGAGGGTATGTAAAAACGCCTTTATACGATAATAATGTAGAAAGGTGTTGAAATGTATGTAGGACTTGATATAAGCAAGAACGAAATTGTGTGCGTTGGTACAGACCGAAACGGCAACGTAAGGCTTGATAGGACGTTCCCGACTTCCAAAGAGGGCGTTGGTAAACTCATCGGAAAGACAGGTAAGCGCAACAAATTCGTCTTGGTGGCATCGACGCATGGGATGTTTGTGTTGGACTGCCTGAGAGAGGTAAATGCCGATGTTGTTGTCGCAAATCCTTCGAAGATGAAGCTGATTTATGACTCAGAAAAGAAGACAGATCGCACTGATGCAAAGAAACTTGCGGATCTTTGCAGGGTGGGGACTGTGCCTCAGTGCCACATTCCAGAAGAAAAGACTAGGAAAATTCGTGACACTATCCGCCAACGGAGGGGAATAGACTCGTACATATCTGAGGAACTTTGACAGGTCATATTGGGGACTACGATGTAAAAATAAGAGGGGCATATACAACGCCTCAAAAGAGGCGCAGTTGCTGGACACCATTCCAGGCATAAGTTATTACTCTGCTGTACATATCGTGTCTACCATAGACTATATCGGCAGAGTTGCATCGGACGAGGAACTGGCAAGTTATGCGTGCCTTGTACCAAGAATATATCAGTCTGGAGAAACAAGATTTGATAGCGGACTTGTACACTGAGACAAACAACCGCGCCGCATATTGATCCAGGGTGCAAACGCAGCCATCAGGTGTTCAGGAAGATTCAGGAAACTTTACCTTAGGAAGAAGCGCAGGAAAGGCCATCAGAGAGCGATAGTCTCAGTTGCAAGGAAAATTGGTAGAGATCATGTATTGGATACTTACGAGAGGTGAACCCTACGGCGAGAGCTATGGCAAGTAATCTATAAGGTGAGGAAATGAGGAAGTGCTTTATTAAACGCGACCCGCCGAGGTCTCCCAACTGACTGCACCCCAACAAAACAACTAATCGAACTGCACCCTAGGCTGCTTATAGATGTATGTTGTGTGGCTCCTCACAAGTAATAAAACTTCACGAAATGTTATAAAAAGGTGTTTGTCGAGTATGATGTTACATTAGAACGGCGTTTTTACATAGATGTTTACATCTTCATGAGAAGTCGAATACATTGATTGCACGTACTGTAGGTATCTATTGCTGTAATTAAATGGAATAATACACATTTTTAATAAAGCGTTGAATGACGTAGAAAATGGGTTTGGACTCCACCTTCTATTATAGCTCTTGCTTTTTGGTGTAGTCTCGTTTGTCGAGTGGGTTTCTTCCAAAACTACACCTGAATTCCCGGTTTAGGTGGAGTCCAAATTCGTCTTTTGGCTAAGTTTACCTGATCACTATGCACTCTGTTTTGCCTTTGCTTTGCCTTTCCACAGACTCTTTTACCTTCTCGCTGTTCGTAACTATTACCAATTTTGCATTGTAATCTGTCCGATTAATCATTGGTAAAACTACATCTCATTTTCCAAGCTTCTTCTTGACGTGCTTTAAGGCTGAAAACATGTCCCTGTCTATTTCCTCAAGACGCATGGCTATGTACTTTGACTGATTTTTAAGATTCGGGATTACTATGTAGTCGAGAGCATTAACTCTTCTCTTGGTTTTTTCCACTTCTAAAACCAATCTCCTTAATCCCTGTTCCTTCCTCGCTACGTCTATTACTGTATCTATCAAATCGCCGAACGAATCATTGATATCTTCAACCGCAATACTTGATGATATCAGATCTATGTGACCTTTATTCTTCATGCGTACGGCTTCTGGTATCTTTACCCCCATTATGTTCCTCACCGACATGCTAACCGATTCGGTTTCTTTTACATGGTATGCGGTTTCCTCAAGTTCGAAATTGCCCACATATGCAGAAGCAACTATTACTGTTTTATAAGATCTTTGCATAAGTGTGTTAAGATAATCTCTATCATTTCCGGAGTGTTTCAACAACTTCATGAACTCTAGCACCAACGCTTCACGTTTTTTCTTAAGTATCGAGTAACCTCTATTGGCCGTTCTTATTCTACGCTTTGTAGTTATAAGATTCATTCTCGTCGGATTTACTCTTTGTTGCATGTTAGCCCTTTTTGTAATACTTCTTTACGTACTCCTCTTTTATTCTTGTCAATTCGCTTTCAGGAAGCATGGAAAGCAACTCCCAACCTATCGTGAGGGTTTCTTCTATTGTTCTGCTTTCATCAAAACCCTGTCTTATGAATCTGTTTTCAAAAGCCTCTCCAAATTCAAGGTATCTCCTATCGCTCTCACTCAATGCCTCTGCACCTACTATTGAGCTTAGGTTCTTTGCATCCTGCGCCCTTGCATAAGCTCCATAAAGTTGGTCTGCAACTCCTCTATGGTCTTCTCTGGTTTTTCCCTTTCCTATCCCGAAATTCATAAGTCTTGATAACGATCCTATCGGATTTATCGGAGGGTATATCCCCTTGTTATTCAGATTTCTGTCAAGGAACATCTGTCCCTCTGTTATGTATCCTGTGAGGTCTATTATCGGGTGTGTGACATCATCACTCGGCATCGTTTCTATGCTCAATTGTGTTATACTGCCTTTCTTGCCCTTCACTATCCCTGCTCTTTCAAAAATGCTTGCCAAATCCGTATACATATATCCTGGATATCCCCTCCTTCCTGGTACCTCCTCTCTTGCACTAGATAACTCTCTTAATGCTTCGGCATAGTTGGTCATATCATTTAGTATAACTAGGACGTGCATGTTCTTCTCAAACGCGAGATACTCTGCGGTTGTAAGCGCAAGTCTTGGTGTTAATATTCTTTCTATGCTGGGATCTCCCGCCAAGTTAATGAATGCTATCGTTCTCTTTAGTGCTCCTGTTTTCCTAAATTCTTTTATGAAGTAATCCGCATCATCGTAAGTGATTCCTATACCTGCAAAAACCACTGCGAATCCTTCACTCTGATCTTTGACTCTAGCCTGTCTTGTTATCTGCGCTGCAAGCATGTTGTGCGGAAGCCCTGATCCTGTGAACAATGGCAATTTCTGCCCTCTGACAAGTGTATTCAGTCCGTCTATTGTTGAAATGCCTGTCTCTATGAAATCGCTTGGCATTCCTCTTGCTGCTGGATTTATCGGTTCGCCGTTTATATCTCTTTTATCTGAGTACGTAATCGAGGATCCTGAGTCTATAGACCTTCCCTGTCCATCGAATATTCTACCCAGCATTTCCTCGCTTACACCTGTTTTAAACGTATCGCCTAAGAATGTCACTGCCGTATCCCTTATGTCTATTCCGTGCGTAGGCCCGAACACCTGCACAATCGCATGCTGATCACTGGTGTCAAGAACCTGGCCCAGCCTGTATTCGCCATCCTGCATTTTTATTTTAACTATCTCATTGTACGCGGCATTTCCTACCCTTCCTACTACTATCAACGGTCCAGCAACACTCTCTATTGTTTTATAATCTATCTCGAATTTCATACAAACGCCTCATTTCTTTCTTACCTCCTCCTTTTCCACTTCCTGCTCAGCTCTTATCAGTGTATCCATCTCCTTGTTTATGTTCTCCATTATCTTTTTTGCAGAACTCTCTATCTCGTTCTCCTTTATACCTTTCATTCTGGCAATTTCCGATTTTACTTTCATGTTTGCTATGCTCTCAGCTCCAACACCTTTCTTTACTGCTTCTGTAGCATATTTTGCAAAATGCATTATGGCATCAAGCATGAGATTCTGCTTCTTCAAAGTGGAGTATGCATCTATTTCATCAAATGCACTTTGTCTAAGGTAATCTTCCCTCAACATCCTGCCTATTGTAAGCACTATGCGTTCAGAATCAGGCAAAGCATCCTCTCCAACAAGCTGTACTATGTCTTTGAGTTCAGCTTCTCTCTGTAGCAGTTTCATCGCATCGTTTCTTCTGCTTACGAAATCGCTGCTAACGTTGCTAGAGTACCAATCCTTAAGTGAATCCATATACAACGAGTAACTGTTAAGCCAGTTTATTGCCGGAAAATGCCTAGAACCAGCCAATGATGCATCAAGTGCCCAAAACACCTTCACTACCCTGAGCGTTCCCTGCGATACTGGTTCTGATATGTCTCCTCCGGTTGGTGAAACAGCCCCTATCAATGTAATACCGCCTTTCTTGCCACTCAAAGCTTCGACTCTTCCGCTTCTTTCGTAATATTCCGCAAGTCTTTTTGGAAGATAAGCTGGATATGCTTCCTCACCTGGCATCTCCTCAAGTCTTGCTGATATCTCTCTCATCGCTTCGGCCCATCTTGATGTCGAGTCTGCCATAACTGCAACTTCGTATCCCATGTCTCTGAAATACTCTGCTATTGTTATGCCTGCGTATATACTTGCTTCTCTCGCAGCTACGGGCATGTTACTCGTATTTGCTATAAGCACTGTTCGTTCCATTAAGGGTCTTCCTGTGTTAGGATCTTTCAATTCTGGGAATTCGGTAAGTACGTCTGTCATCTCGTTGCCTCTTTCTCCGCAACCTACATAAACCACTATATCTGCATTAGACCATTTTGCCAAGCTTTGTTGAAGTACTGTTTTTCCAGATCCAAATGGTCCTGGAACTGCAGCTGTACCTCCCTTAGCTATAGGAAACATTGTATCCACGACTCTCTGCCCTGTAACTAATGGTTCATTAGTGCCGAATTTTCTTTTGAACTTACTTTGTATCCTTACCGGTCTTTTTTGAAGCATCTTGATCTCCATAGTTTTGCCGTTATGTTCTACTTTGGCAATAGTGCTATCTATGGAAAAGTTACCACTCCTTATCTCCTTCACTTTGCCATTCACTCCATACGGAACCATTATGTAATGCTTGATTGTTGGGGTTTCCTGCACGTAACCTAATATTTCCCCTTCACTTACTCTGACACCTTTCTTAACCGAAGCATTGAATTTCCATTTTTTATTTCTGTCTAACGATGCAACGCTTATTCCCTTTCCTATAAACGCACCACTCTTTTTGAATAAATCATCCAATGGCCTTTGAATACCATCATATATCATTCCGAGTATTCCTGGGCCCAGTTCTACTGATAATGGCGCGCCTGTCGTGTACACTTCATCTCCTGGTTTCACTCCTGTAGTATCTTCATAAACCTGTATGACTGCGGAGCTCCCCTTAAGTTGAATTATCTCGCCTACGAGCTCACCACTGCCAACTTTTACCACATCGTACATTCTGCTTCCAAGCATATCCTTTGCTATAACAAGCGGTCCAGATACTCTTTGTATAATTCCCATAATTTCAACCTATTCTGTTTATATCTATTCCAAGTGCTCGCATAACTAGTGCCCTGAGCGTATCAGGTTTAAATTCCTCATTGTACTCTGGCACTTCTACGAACATAGGCAAAAGGCTACTCTGTATTGCGTTGTGTAACCTCCTATCCTTTATCATTCTTGAAATATTTGACGTTATTATGACAACTCCAATATCTTTTTTCTCCAATATGTCCTTTACTACTGATTCTGCTTCCTCCTGAGTTTCAACAGTGCGTGCATCACGAACTCCTGCAATCTTGAATCCCAAGACTGCTTCGTTGTTTGCTACAACTGCTATTTTATAATCTCCCTTTATGCGATCTTCCATGTTATCAACCTTGATATCTCTTCCTCCGAAAGTCCGTACATTTTGCTCTTTATTAATATTCTAAGCGCAAAAACCTCCGTCTCTTTTAAGTATACATATGCGAGAAGACTTGCGAACGACAACGTCGAACATCTCAGTACACTCAAGCTCTTTGCAAAAAGCGAATTTCTCATCCCTATTTCAAACGCTATCAACTGTCCATTTTTCTTGTACTGTTCAATAGCTTCCTTCAAATCAAAACTTTTAATCGAACCAGCAAACGTACTTACGTCCTCTGATCCATTATACATCCCTGCCAATGCATTTTCATTGACATTTCCATTACTTATCAGGTTTTTAGAAACTTCCGAGAATGCGATTTTTCTTTTCTTTGCTCTTATAAGAATGAGCAAGTTTCTCATATCGATATCCATTCTTAATATAGCTGATGATCTGTCCGATGTCTGTAGGAGTTTGTTTATGGAAGTGCCTAATAATTTATAATATCTTACATCTATGGCACTAACCGTTTCAATGGCGTCTTTGCTGCTCTTGTAAATGTCTATCGCATCCTTTATTATGTCTGCATAAGGCGAATTCTTCATAAATCTCGAGAGCATGTCTTCTATGGAGGGTTCTCTCATGGCTTCTTTCACTGCAGATTGGTTGTAAATCCCATAGTCTATTATGTATGAGGATATTGCATCGTATCCTAGATTGCGATCCTTTGCTTCTATTGCAAGTTTTACGTTATTAAGCTCCAGCTTTCCAGTCACATTCCTCAGAACGCTTCTGTTTTGTTTAGGTGTTACTCCTATGAGTTTGCCTAACCTCTCTGCCATGTTCTTGCTTAATGCAAAGTCTATCAGCGAATGCTTTATCGCTATTCCACCAAACTCAGATAACGCCTTGTTGTAGTCCGTCTGGATTAACACTGACATTATTGAGCCTACATCCTTTGCTGTAGCTATGCTTTTCATGGCAGAGCTACTGAGCAGTTTGGCTTCCATGGCCTTTACTCTGGTGCTTGGGTAAGCATACTTCATTATTGCCGAGTAACCCATCAAAAATCACTTGAATACATGCGCTGCCATTATGCTCTTCAACTCATGTTCTCTATCACTTATGAGTCGGTCCACACTAACGTGAAGGCTTATTTTCTTGTCTGAGGTATATAATGTAAATCCTTCTATATCCGCATACTTCACATTCTTTACGCCTTTCATCATTAATGCGTTTTTCTTGTTTGTCTCAACAAACACCTCTTCATCTCCTACAACATTCCGGAACTGCTTTATGGCGTTTTTAGCTATCTCTTGCATGTGCTTGGAAAGCTCAACCGACAGTTTTTTCTTGAAAACGTTGAAGTGTGTATCTATGGCTTCAGTCTTGGCTGCATTTATTACAGATTCAATCTCCATTCCTATTTCTGCTTTACCTTCAGCAAGTTTCGCTTTAGCTTCCTTGTTGGCTTCCTCCTTGGCCTTAGAGATTATTTTCTCCGATTCTGCTTTGGCCTCCTTCAGTATTTTTTCCACCTCTTTTTCGGTTTCCTTTTCCACGGCCTTCACTTTAGCCCTGGCCTCATTCTCAATGTCTCTTTTAAGCTCTGGCAAAGCCACACTTACACCTTTATACTACACCAGCGCTTAAGAGTATAAGAATTGCTATTACAAGGCCGAATATGACCAGCGTTTCAGGAAGTACTATGAAGAGCAACACTCTTCCCATTTCTTCAGGTTTCTCTGCAAGCAGTCCAAGTCCTGCAGCTCCTATTCCTGACTGTGCGATTCCTGTACCTATGGCTCCTCCAAATATAGCCAATCCTGCTCCTATTGCAGCTGTTGCAGCTGCGGAAGTTATTACCACATTTTCACCTATTCTTTAGTATAAACTCTCTTGTATGAGAAAGGTTTGAACTTGATTCCTCCTCCTTCATAAAACTTTGTAAAGAATTCAACGAAATTAAGCCTTATTCCTTGAACAATGCCTTCAAAAATTCCAACAATCATGTTTAAGAAGTGAAGCACTATAAACATTATCAGATAAACGACAAATAATAGTATACCATGGCTAAAAGTTGGCGTAAACGCCTGATCTATGAGAAATGCTATTATCACGCTTCCTAATCCAAAACCCATTATTCTTGTATAACTTAATATGTGCGTGAGCAGATTTGTTATCTCCACAGCTTCACTGCCTGTCAATATTGCTGTGGCTATGAGCATCATCACTGCAAACACGGTTGCCGTTATGGTTGCAGTTCCGTTGAAGGCTCCGAAGAATGCGCCTCCTATGCTAACGTAACTGAATGCAATAAGCGCTATTGAAGTCAATTTACTCGCCGCGATTTTCATGTGCCTCTTTTTGTAGCTATTTACAAATCCAAAAGCAAGTCCAAGTATCACTTGTGCTATTCCAAAATACACGGTAAGCATTATTATCGAACTCACATTGCCGAACCAATCAAGAGGCATGAAATTTTTAATGAAGTATTGATTCAACTGTAATCCAAAGTATTGGTTTGATAGAAATCCGAAGAAAATAGCAGATAATGCGCACAGTTGCCATATTCCTGCTGCGTTGTAAACCAATCCTTCTGGATTTGTTATCTTTCTTACCCATGTCACAAATAGAAATGAAGCCACACCGTACCCCACGTCCGATATCATCAGTCCGTAGAATATCGGAAATGATATTATAAAAATCCATGTCGGATCTATCTCATCACTTCTAGGCACGGAGAAAAATTCAACCATATAGTCAAACGGCTTAAGGAATTTTGGCCTGTTAAGAAGCGTTGGTGCTAGTTCATCTTCAGCATCCATGTCCTCTATAACAAACCTGCCCCTAGTATCTTTCGAAATTGCATTGCGTGTAGCTTCCATCTGTTTCTTCGGAACCCAGCCTTCTAACATTATGCTCCTCTCCGTTCTTTTCAGATTTACGCTTATCTCTGCACGTTCTATTTCTATGCGAAGCATCTCTGCAAATCCTACCAGTTTCGAATAATTCTGATCACTGAGTTTTGACATCCTTTTACTTATCAGTGACAGTTCTTCACTATTCCTCTTTCTCTTAGAAGATACCGTATGCATTACCTGTTTTGGTACACCTGTCAAGAATGCAGCTTTGAAATCGTACTCTCTTAATTTGTACGTTCTTACCAATTCCTCAATTCCAGCTTTGCCTTTCTCATATGCTACAAGTAATGATGAGTAATCCTTATCAATGCGAGAAATGTCTACTGTTACATCTGTGGATTTCTGCCCGAGTTCCTTCTCTATAACTTTTATTTGTTTATTCTCAACCTGGAATCCTCTCACTGTAATATACTTTGTGTCACAGTAAGAAAAATCAATGTTTGAACTTTCGAAAGCACGTGCGACTTCTTCGGCATAATCCAATAACTTTTCTTCCTCTCTGATGTCTCTTCGTTTTTCGTTTAGTGCGTATATATCATTTATCGCACTAAATTTTTTGACTCTATTTACGAGAAGATCTCTGGACAAATGTTTCTCTTTTTTAACTTCACGTTTTTCAAGTGCGTCTATTGCTCCCTGAACCCTTACTAATAATTCGGAAAGTTCTCCTATTTCCGTAGAAGAACCGTAATCCTGCAAATCCAATTTGCTTTTTCTAAGATCTACTGCACCCAACTTGTGCAATGCAATGATTACACTATCCTTATCCTTATCAAGGCAAAGGAGCCTTATCTTTTGCATAGGCTCGGTGCGTAGCATTTACATACCTAATATTTCTTTTATAGCTATTTTTACGGCTTTCTCCAATGCTGTTTTATTCATCGAAGATTTCTTCAACTTCGCCGCATCCTTGTGTGCTTTTGATAGTGCCTCCTTTCTTTCTGAAATCAGTTTCAGTTCAGCATCTCTAAGTGTCTTTTCATGAATTTTCTTTGAATTTTCGATGCTTTCATCGATATTCTTCTGCGCTTTACTCGCAGCCTTTGAAATAGATGATTCCTTTTCAGCCAGAGCATTATCCAAAATAAGTTTTGCCTTCTGTTCAGCAACTTGGACCTCTTTTATTGATGTAGGCTTTTCCATAAATAACATCTATCAAATATCTGGCCGCTGTAAATTAAAAATTGTCGATACATAATTAAAAGTGAGACTTTAATAATGTTACGGTATTGTCCTCTCAAAAATCACTCTCCAAAAAACCAACCAGATAAAAGTACAAATATCCGGCTAAATCTGTCTGATATCATCTAACAAATCTTCTGCTTTTTTGCCTATAAGGGCTTCATACACTGAATGTTTCTTTATTACCAATGCCTTAACCGTATCAACGTCAGACATGCCGACTTCTTTCGCCATGTTCTATGCCTGATTTACCTTATTTGCATATTTGTTATAAGCTGACATTGCCGCAGATACGGCATCTCTCTCATGCACACTTCTGCCAAGATTTCCGGCAACTTCCTTCTTTTTCCCAACGCTTATGTCCTCTCGTGGCACATAAAGTACAGCGTCAAAAATAGAAGCTAGTTTAATTATCGAACCGTTTGCTTTATGCTTGTCACTTGCCATTATTACTGGAGAACCGCGGTTTCTTATTGTTTCCACAAACCATTCGATTCCTCCAAATCTCCTTGTAGAAGTGAAAACCAATCTTCTACTGAGATCCACACACGCTATCGCTGAGGTTTTTCCTGTGTCAACTCCAACTATTATATACATCGTGATTCAGCAGAATCTTTTGTCTGCATAGCAGAGCGCTTCGCTTTCGGTTTGCGGTATCGATAGGTACTGGCAATCTGTTACTACGGTGGGAGTCGAAGTGATGTTATAATAGCTGGCAAGCACCGCCTGTCTATTTATTACAGTCTGAGAAGATGCGATACAGCTATTCAATTGGCTCATGTTCAATCCGGATGAATTTGCTATGTCTTGCAATGTAGATTGTGGTATGTAAGTGCCTACGTAACTTATGTTCAAAGCCTTGACAAAATCCGCATAATTCTCCTGTCTAGAAGCGCAGTAAACATACTTGCCAAGATTCAATGCGCCAATACCATACGTGCTAATCATGGCCTGCGTGGATTGTGTTGATAATATGTACGTGGATACTGAAACGTTTTTACCATATTCACTGCTAATATTAACTGCATTGAATAAGCTTCTGATGTTTCCATTCGCATAAGGATCTATGAACCAGTAAACTTGCAGCGGACCGCTCTGATTACACGAAACCTTTCCACCCAACTTAACCACGCCTTTTGAAACCACATACTGATTTGGTGTGGTTTGTGGCCTAACGGTCTGAAGGAATGGAACGATGTCACTAACGTTTTTATCATTTATCAGCATTCCAAAGTTGACTATTGTGTTTGATCCAGGATTTTTCATTGGAACATTAACATACCAATCGCTTTCTTTTGGCATGTAAGAAATGCTTTCATTGTTTACATCTGATATGTATGGTATTAACGATAAGGACGTGTTCACGTAATTGTAACTTGCGAGTTCCTGCGCAGCAATCTTACTTATCATACTTGCATTGTGAATAGGCTCAGAGCATAATCCGTTGTAAGCATAAGTGCAGTTGTTATTCTGGGTGCTGGGCATTATTGGTGGCTTATAATAAGATATCACAAGGAGCAATGTCACCAGTATGGCAACCAGTACTATAAGGCTGAGGTGTATATTGTCCAAACCACCATACCTGCCCAAAGGTTTGACGAGTATTTTCGGTTCTCTCGACCTGTTTCTGTTTTCCATGCAAATAACCAAGCTGAAATACAATTGTTATAACAGATTTATTAATATGTACGGGCCTGGCGGGATTTTCATGTTTCTGAATCATACAAAATGCAAAAACACTTTGAACCCGCGACCATCACCTTAGGACGGTGCTGCTCTATCCAAGCTGAGCTACAGGCCCTTACATCTTTTCTACCGTTTCTATACCTAATAAACCAAGCATGTTATTTATTACTTGCTTCGAAGCGATAACTATTGCAAGCCTTAATCTCATAGCATCTCCCCCTGTTAAAACCGGCATGTTTTCATAAAATCTGCTGAAAGCCGAACTGATATCTATCAAATACTCCGCTATGACATTTGGCCTAAGTTCTACACACGCTTTTCTAACTATCTCTTCAGCATTTCCCAATAGCTTTATCAATTCAAAATCATAGCCGCGTGTCATCTGCTTGTAATCATCAACCTTCAAGGATTCCGTATATCCTGCCTTCTCTATTATGCTTGTAGCTCTTGCGTGCATGTACATACAGTATGGTCCACTGTTGGATTCCAAATCCAAAGCCCTACTCCATTCGAATATCACCTTCTTAAGCGGATCTATTCTAAGGTATTCAAATCTTATAGCTCCCACTGCAACCTTCTTGGAAGTGCTGTTGATTTTCCCTTCTTCGAGTTTTTTGTTCTTTCTTGAGACATCTATTATCCTTGTTGTCGTCTCTCTTAACAAGTCATCTGCAGTGTAGTTCGCTCCGCTTCCCATCCATCCGCCACTCCTACCGCTAAGCGATCCTTCCTTTAAATTCACTTCTCCGTAAGCAAGATGCACTATGCTTTTTCTCCCATTGCCAAGTATTTCGAATGAATCTGACAGTAACTTCTGATTTAGTTGCTGTGCCGAACCTATTATGTTTATCGCAAGATCCGAGCCTCCAAAATCCATCTCTCTACCATTTTGCGATGATGAATACGCGATCTTTCCATTTGGCTGTTTTATAAATTCATTAAATCTGAATTTCTTTTCTAGAATTCCCAATTTCCACATATGAAATGCTATATCCTTGCCTATATATGTTGGAACACCTGTGCTTCTTATCAAAACCTTCCCTTCTCCTTCTTCAGTTTCTTTGCTTCCCAGTACTAAACAACCTTTATAATTGCCATCGGTTCTTATTGATGCCATACCTTCCTTTTTCAACAGATCCATGGCTGTGTTAAATAAGCCTTCTCTAACAACGTCTGTTTCAAAAACAAGGGAATCGTGGTATATCCCATAATCAAAAGCTGTTTCGTACTGTGCATGTACGCATCTTTCAGCAATTTCTCTCACTCTTCTATTTTCCTCAGTTTCTGTCTCCTCCATTTTTTTCAAAATATCGGAAACCTTGCTTTCCAAATGTCCCTCCCTTATCTCAGTGTTTATCCGTACATACTCTTCCCCTAAAAACAAATCATACTTCTTTTCAATTTTTTTATTTCCTATGGCTAAAAGTATTTCCGCCATCTGAAGCCCGAGATCATCTATGTAGTCCATTCGCTCTACTTTGTAATTGCAATGTTCCATCACGTTTGATATTGAATCTCCAAGCAATGCGCATCTTAAGTGTCCTATATGCCATGGTTTATTCGGATTTACACTTGGGAACTCTATCACGACTTTTTTTAGATTTCCCAAATTCAAATTTCCATACTTGCCCTTCTTTTTTTCAATTTCATCAATTACCATTCTGCAGTATTCTTTTTCATCTAACTGTGCATTTATGTATCCATTGAGATTTGACATTTTTACTATTGGATTTATCGGTTTGACAGATTCGATAATCTTATCCGCCACGTTCTTCGGATTATCCTTGACAATTTTTGCAATTCTGAATGCTACGGATGAACTTATATCCGCATGTTCTCCTGCTGGAAAGAGCACAGAATAATCGATCTCCTTCCTGCCGATCACTACCGTTCCATCGAATGCGTTTCTTATAGCGTTTTCTATAATATCTAAAAATGCGTCTCTAATGTACATGCACATAACCTCTTTCCTTTCTAAATTCTTTTGAAATTTTTTTGCCACTACCTGGTTTGGTATAAATTCTCGCGTCAAACAGAACTCTTTTTCCTATCATTTTCATAACCAACGCGTTGGAATCGATCAAACGGATTGTGTCCTTGCCTCTTCTTATGTATATCTCCGTTTCCTCATCTATCAATCCCAATGTCCTGAGCACTACTGGGAATACCCACTCTTTTTCCACATTCGCTTTCTCGGAGAATACCTTCTTGGCACTCTTATTCGATTCCATTCTTTTTATGGAGGAATACTCCTCTGGTTCTCCGGTATTTGCCGTTACTGCAGTCCCATAAGCCAATTCTAATGGCCTTCTCTCCAAAAACATTAAGATCAATTCCCTAGTGAGTGGATTTTTTCCGCTGCGTATGTACTCGTGCATGGCCATGTACACCAAACCGTCCGTGTATCCCGATATCTTTTCTTCACTTTCCTTTACGATCGATTTAGGGTCTTCTATGTAATTCTCGTTTACTAGAAGTTCGAATATTTTCTGAAGCATCAATCCAAAAGACACGACAACTTTATGGTGAATCACAGATCTGTACAAGTGATATCTGCCCAACAAGAAACTCTCCACTGGCGTTTCGTCTTTTTCAAAAACTATCCTATTTTTTTCGAAAGTAAGTATTCGCATCAGACTAGACAGGTCTATGTGTCCGTAAGGAACCCCTGCGTTGTATGAATCTCTCAGCATATAATCTGCTTTGTCTGCATCAAGGGCTGATGACATAAGCATGCCGAAAGCATCCTTTCTTTTCCCAGACATTATGCCTATTATTTCATTAATACTGAATCTTTCAAGTTTGTCTGACATAAATCTTTTTATTAAACTCATGCCAAACTCAACATGATTTTTGCCTTCGAGTTCTCTAACTATTGTATGCTCTAAAGCGTGTGAAAACGGATAGTGCCCTATGTCGTGCATTAAAGCCGCAAGTCTTAACTTTTGTAATTCGTCATCGTCTATCTCTTCACGTACTGTATTCTTTGCGAATTGATCCAGTACGAACATTGTACCGAGACAGTGCGCAAATCTGGTGTGTGTGGCTCCCGGATAGACCAGATCTGCTGTTCCTAGCTGCTTTATGTTCCTTAACCGTTGGAATATTTTTGTATCTATTACTTTTATCTCATCAGAAGTTAGGCCTATATATCCGTGTACATTGTCGTTTATTTGTTTCTCAAATTTTAGCATATTTAAGTGTAGTGTAATCGTATTTATATAATAGTCATACTGGGCACAATACAAAAAATCTATAAAAATAAACATTAATTTGTAAATTGGTTTTTAAGGTGAAAAATATTTCTAGATCTGAAGAAATGATCGATTCCTACAGAAAAGACATGGTGTATACATTATCCACAATGATAAGCATAAAATCCGTATCTCCGGTTTCCGGAGGAACGGGAGAATCGAAAAGAGCCGATTTCCTGGAAAAAACCCTTAAAGAATGGGGATTCAAAACAAAAAGATACGATTATGATGATGGTTCTGGTTTTTTGCGTTCAAACATTGTTGTTAAATCAGGGGTATCGGATAGGACATTATGGCTAATACCCCACATAGATACTGTATCCGAAGGAGATATGTCATTATGGGGAACAGACCCATTCACTGCTGTAGTTAAAAACGGGAAGGTTTATGGCAGGGGCTCATGCGACAACGGACAAGCTGTTGTATCATCCATGTATGCACTGAAACTTGCAAAAGATTTAAGGCTAAAATCCAAATATAATTTTGGTTTGGCATTGGTTGCTGATGAAGAGGTTGGTAGCGTTTATGGAATACGCAAACTTATCGAAGAAGGGGTATTCAAAAAGAACGATCTATTCCTTGTTCCTGATTTCGGCAGCCCTAAAGGAAATCAAATAGAGGTGGCAGAAAAAGGCATGTTATGGTTGAAAATAACGGTGCACGGAAAGCAGGTACATGCGAGCACTCCTGAACTAGGGGAAAACGCATTCAGAAAAGCCATAATCTTGCTAAACGAAATAGATAAGCATCTTCATGAAAAATATTCCATGAAAGATGAGATGTTTGATCCGAATGTGTCCACGTTTGAGATGACAAAACATGAAAAAAACACCGACAGCATAAACATAGCCCCTGGAACTGATGTATCGTATATGGATTGTAGGATATTACCTGGATATGATCTCGATAAAATAGCCCATGAAATTAGAAAAATAGCAGAAGCTTCAGAATCCAAAAACACCAAAATAGATATTGAAACTATACTTCACAATAAACCAACCAGAACCCCAATAGATTCTGAATTAGTTTTACTATTGTCAAAAGTAATAACCGAAACGATGGGAAGTGCTCCTATAAAAGTTGGTATTGGTGGTGGCACATGCGCTTCATTTCTAAGACAGAATGGGATGGATGCTGTGGCGTGGAGTACTGTTGATGACGTGGCACATCAACCAAACGAATATGCGATTATAGACAACATGGTTGCCGATACAAAAATACTGTACAAACTATTCGAAGACTAACCCACATTCTTGATTATTGTTTTTAATATTGTGGCTCCATCCTTGAACGTCCTTAGTTTCGCTTCTCCGGCAACTCTTTTTTTCTCATTGCTGGGTATCTCTATCACTTTAAGTCTTTTCTTTGCAGCGTTTATGTTTATCTCGGTTTCTATACCGAATCCATTCTCCTTCAGGTCGAGTTTTTTAAATGCGCTTTTCCTGAAGCTCCTATATCCGTAACACATATCGCTATAATGTGAACCGAATATCAGA
This sequence comes from Microcaldota archaeon, assembly GCA_021810455.1. Taxonomy (GTDB): domain Archaea; phylum Micrarchaeota; class Micrarchaeia; order Micrarchaeales; family CABMGC01; genus JAJZIU01. The sequence goes on along the minus strand of JAJZIU010000002.1, from coordinate 15,397 downwards.
TTAACTAGTGTTACGAACAGTTTGTTTCCAAATTTCCTTATTGCAGGCATGTCCTCTGTGCCTCCTCCAGTTATGAATCGTGATCCCATGCATATGTCGTAACCAATGTCTATGCTGTCTATGAGCAATCTGAGTTCTTTAGGCTCGTTTGAAAGATCCGCATCCATCGATACCAATATGTCTCCATGTGCTTTTGCCAAACCCTCTCTTAACGCGTGGCCTTTTCCAACAGAATCAAAAATCACTCTTGCTCCTAATCGTTTTGCGATGCTTACTGTTGAATCGGTAGACATGCCGTCAACTATCAGTATTTCGTGATCGATGCCTTCAAGTACTTCATTGACGCCTTTTATCACCTTTGCTATATTCTTGCCTTCATCTAACGTCGGTATGACTATGGAAACGCGTTTCCCTTTTAACATAACTCTTAAATATCTGAGAACATTTATAATAAGATTGGATTAGATGGCAGTAAACCAATTAACCAGTTTGGGGCTGACAGCACTCAGGAACAACTTCTCCGAACTTAAAAATCCATACAAGTTGACATTTGCGATTACCTACTGGTGCCAATCCAGATGTTTGACCTGCAATATATGGGATATTCGTCCTAAGGGAGAACTAACTCTGGATGAAATTAAAAATTTTGCTTCAAAAAATAATTTCTTCAAGTGGATAGAAATAACCGGGGGAGAACCGTTCCTCCGAAGCGACATCGTTGATATAGTGCGAACCTTTCATAAAAACAACAAAGATCTCTATCTTGTAACCATGCCGACCAACTCATTATGCAACAGGGAAATGGTTCTTGGAAAAATAAAAGAAATGCTTGATATAGGAATACCTAAACTTTCCATTACCGTAAGCCTCGATGGATACAAAGAACTTCATGATAAAATAAGGGGAATCCCTGGAAACTTTGAAAAAGCAGTAAGCATGTTCAAAGACCTTCAAGAACTCAGCAAGCAGTACAAAAATCTTTTCTTTGTTTTCGGATACACTGTAAGTCCATTCAATCAAGGATCCTTCAGCACTACTTATTCAGAGGTCAAAAAACTAATTCCTAACATCAGATATAACGATTTTCATTTTAACATAGGGCAGATATCTGGTTCTTACTATAGGAACGAATCGATGACACTATCGATAAACAAGGACATCGTCGCCGAAGAAATAAAAACCCTGATAAAGAATAGAAAATTCGAGTTCGGAGCCATACCGATCATAGAAACCGTATTCCTAAAAAGGCTTGTGGATTATGTCTTGACCGGCAAACCTCAGATAAAAAGCAGGAGTCTTGATGCATCACTTTTCATGGATAGTTTTGGAAACGTATATCCTTCCATAATGTGGGATAAAAAAATAGGAAATATAAGAGAATCCGATTTTTACCTGAAAAAAATGTGGTACAATCAAACAGCTAAGGAAATACGAAAAGAAATAAAAAGTGGAAATGAACCATCCAACTGGACCGCGTGCGAGGCTTATCAAAGTATAGCTGGAAACGTTGCAGAATCTCTGCTGACTATGTTTTCGAAATAAATCTTTCCACTTCCCTTGCAACATCTTCTGGGTTGGTAAAATGTGGGGTGTGTTTTGAACCTTTTATTATCACTACTTCGCTTCCTTCCATTCTATCATGGAATATCTGCGCAAACGCAGGATCTATGACCTGGTCGTTTTCACCCCATATTATCAATGCGTGGGTTTTTATCCTTGAAAAATCATCTTCAGTCAGTTGCCCGTCCCTAAATTCATCATCAAGAATGCTTTTTATAACGTGTTCCTTTGCTCCTAGTTCGAGTGCCGTATGCAACATCTTCTTTTTCAACGCTTCTCTTTCTTCAGTACCTCTAACATTATCATAAAATTCCTTGAGCCCAGCAGCATCTTCAAGTATCAATCCATTAACGCTATTACTCATCGCATAAGCTGTTGCTATCCATCCTCCATAAGAATGTCCCATCAAGTAGGCGTTATCAAACTCCTCTGTTTCTATTACCTTTTTCAGTATATACAATTGTGTATCCAGCGTGTAATCCATGCGCGGTGAATCTGACAAACCATGTCCCAACAAGTCTATCATGCACAAATCCGTGTTTTTTGGCATGAATCCTACAAATCTTGACCAGGTTTTCATGCTTGAAGCCAGACCATGTATAAGTAAAAGTTTTTTACCTTCTCCTCGCCTGCGTGACACGTGCACATTCCCATACTTTGTAGGCACGTCTCTCAATTCAAAAACTCCATAACCCTCCATAAATAATCCTCTTGATAAATTATTTCATCTATTGTGTAACATCCTTCCAAACGCAAATAGTATGGGCTTCATCTGCATTCATGCAATCACCGCAACTTCAAATAATGTGTTATCGGTTCTCATATAGTTGAATAATGCCTATTGTTGGGGTTTTACTTCCCTCCATAAGTGTGACTTTCCTCTGTCCTCTGACACGCAGTCCGTTACCATCGTCTCATTTTAGATAATACGAATGCCATTATAAGCATTATGCATACATATAGTCGCCTGTGTTTCTCTTTCATCCAACAAACCTTTCATTTTTCTATAAAATCATTACCAAAGGTTTCTTTGGTATTTTTAGCTCGCTGTGTCAAAGAACCACGGTATAATGCGCAGACCTCCAAATCTGATGAGTCGGCACAATCAATTTAAATGTTTTATTCTAATCTTACAAATATGGAAATTTCAACGAAGATATTCGTATTGTCAACAATGTTTGCATTATTCAGTGTGCACTCGTATGTCACTTCAATACATGCACCGGCTGTTCTAATAACTCAAAATACCGGTGCGCTAACATTAATAAGCCTCAATATAACTCCTGGTTCGGGTCACGTTACGGTAAGCGGTCCCTATTCTGTTGGCCAAAGTACTCAACAATCTGCAATGTCTGCAGTAACGTACGCTGCAGCTTATACTGGCATAAACTCAAGCAACTATAATTTTTCCTATTACATAAACGACCCTAATGTTAGCGTATCCGGCCCAAGTGCTGGACTTGCATTCACATTACTTGCAATATCAGGCATAGAACACAAGCAACTATACAACGACTTTACCGTTACAGGTACAATAAATAGCAATGGAGATATAGGGGAAATCGGTGGCGTTTACGATAAAATGCAGGCTGCTAAGGCCTCGGGTATGAAGTACGCATTGGTACCAGCAGTCCCTCCCGGAAGTTTTTATAACCTTCTTTATTTCATAACTCAAACTCAGTCAGGTATGCCGATTGTTGAGATTTCTAACGTTTCTCAAGCTCTAAAGTATGCTTATGCGAATGGCAATCCAATACTGCCATTGCAGTATAACATCTCCTCTTCGTACAATCTAGATAATCTTCCTTATGCAAACATAACATGTACAATTTGCAATGTCAGTTATTTCGGCACACTTACAAATTATACTATAAATCAAACCGCGTTAGAAATAAATTCGATATCCAGCGCCTATGGTGTTACAAAAGCACAGATGCTTCAGCAGCTAAGCAAATACGCCGAGATGGCACAAAAAGGATATCTATACGTCGGTGCGGATCTGGCATTCCTTCAATATCAAAATGCGTTTGTACTGGCTAATACAAAATATTACAATCTTGGGTCTACTAAAGCACTCCTTGACAACATCTCAACATACTGTTCATCCTTGACTCCTCCTCAAATGACAAATAACAATTACGAGTATGTTATAGGTGGACAATTGAGACAGGAATGGGGACTGTATAACATACAATCCGACATACAGGCTCTAAACACACCAAACATAACTACCGATCAGATACTGAACGGGTTATCCGTTGCTTCTGCATCTCAAGAATGGTGCGGTGCCGCAAACGAAATGTACTCTATTGCATCACAGATGGGCGGTCAAGACATACAATTATCTCCACAAGTCAAATACGCTGCGCTTAACTACATAAATATCGCAAAGAATTACGGGAACAATATCTATCTTTCAACTGCAATGGAGAGTTATAATGACAGCAATTATGGTACTGCGTTGTACGGTTCGATATACGCTGCTGTTCTGAACAATCCCGATCTGATGTCAAACTACACTGTAGGCGAAATTGAAAACATGACAATATCCAACGCTAAGAATTCAACGTTTGGAGTATGGCCTTCTCAATTCGGAAACGAAGCAATGTTCTATGTTTACGAGTCATCCTTAAGACCTAACGACCTTTCAAATTTGTCTTCCGGATACACTGTATCGGTCCTTGCCAAAAATCTCAACAATGCAAACAAACTCATACTTAACTCATCAATAATCAGCCAGTCAAATTCCACTCTGAACGTAACACGGGAGATAACTGGGATTCAGACAAGCATATCGCAAATCTATTATGTACTGCTTGTAATCTCGATAGTCATAATAGCAATACTGGTCACGCTCATCGCGATTCTGATAAAAATTGGCAAAAAGCCCCAAAGGCGAAGATAATGATGAAGTTTGATCCGTTTTGCAATAAAGATATATTGAATAATGCGTTTTATTTGACCGAAAGCACCATGGCGGTTTATGATATAAAACCCGTGCTTCCAGGGCACTCATTATTAATACCCAGAAGACACGTTGCGGATATAACTGCATTAGAAAAAAACGAAGTTGTTGATATATTCAATACATTAAATACGATAAAACCAGTGATATTCAAACTGTACAACGCTGATTCTTATGATTTTACTGCACAGGTTGGCGAATATTCCGGCATGACTGTTCCCCATCTGCACTTCCATTTTATACCGCGTAACGAAAAAGATAAGTTTCAAACGGATAACAACAGCGTGTATGAAGGAATAGAACACTCAAAACAGATAAGTCCTACCGAAATGAGCAGAAATGTGGAGCTTCTACGCAAGGAACTAAATTGGAGCCACTAGTATTGCCAAAAGCGCAACAGCCATTGCCACTAATGACAAATTCCTTGATAAGTCATAAAAACCTCTGCTACTTCTCATAAGATATCCTATCGAAACAAATGCCAGAATCATATCAGTTATTAAAATCGGAATAATGAATGCTACATTGTACTTAAACGGATGTACGAATGCGATTAGGTACGCACTTATGAGTATCGCAATGAAATAAAGAATGAGAGCAACAACCGCAGAAAAACCTGTGCCAAATCGTATCGGCATCGTTTGTGCGTTTCTCTTTCTATCGCCTTTAACATCTCTAATGGTTCCATGTATTTCCCTCGCTACTCCGCTAATGAATATCATTATGGAAACCAAAGCTATCCCTGCGCTTATGTTACTGCTAACTACAAAATTTCCGAATATAAAAGGTATTGACATGGAGAACGCTATGTACATATTTCCCCAAAGCAGCATTCTCTTAAGTCTATAACTATAAAGCACAGAAAGCAATCCAAATAAGATGGCAATAACCAGGCAGTACACGTTTATGAAAGCGCTAGAAATTACTCCTATAACTATACCAACTACCGTAATGTGCAATGCATCTGACGGTTTGAGGGTACCTTTAACCAATGGTCTCTTTCTCATATTCGCCCTATCTACTTCAATGTCAAAATAATCGTTTATTGCAAATGCAGCCATGCTTATGAAAATCGGAGTTATTATGCTCAGTGTTAATATGTACCAGTTCGGCAGCGCCTTCGTGATCATTTCGGCAGCTACCACGGCAATTACTAGCATTACACTGTGTTCTATTCTTGTAAGTCTTAACACATCAACTATCTTTGACATGGGAAAAATGAGAATATTAGAATATATAAATGGTATTATTTTTTGTAAACATTCATGAGTTTATGCAACTGCTTTTCATTTTTGAATGATAAATGATTAGAAGCTTTTTCTATCCTGTTCATTACTGCAAGCCCGAATCCTTCAATGCCAAAAGACTGTATCACTGCGAACTTAGCTTTGACCGAATCAAGCTTTATCAACGCATCAAACAAATTATGTGCAATCTCCTCCTGATAATTTCCCAATCTTATCTTTTGTACCCCCTTTATCATAGAGCATGCATTATCTGATCCTATAAAAACAATTTTCTTGTGTTTTTTAAGCATCTTGTTCAAGTCTCTGATGTTGCCTTTATACAAAAATAATGGAGTGTTTGGAGAATAATGCCTGTACTTCATACCCGGGCTTCTTACTTTTTTAATACTCACAACGTTTTCAGAGTGAACCCTCGGCTTTTTTCCAAATGCCCGTGTCAAATCCTCTACTGAAAATGCTCCTGGTCTTAATACTGTGAACGTTCTCAAATCAAGTACCGTTGATTCTATTCCGTATTTAGTCCTACCTGCATCTAGTATCATGTCAACTTTTCCATTGAAATATGCTAGTGCATGTTTTCCGGATGTGGATGATGGCATCTTTGATATGTTGGCACTCGGCGCTGCGATGGGAACACCACTGGTCCTTATCAATTCCAACGCTATACTACTCGATGGCATTCTAACTGCAACTGTGTCTAAATTTGCCGTAACTATTTTTCCTACTGTGTTTTTTGCCTTAGATATTATTGTTAATGGTCCAGGCCAAACTTTCAATAAATACTTCTCATATTTTTTAGATATAAAACAGACAGTTTTAGCCATGTTCAGATCTGAAACGTGTACTATTAGTGGATTATCCGAGGGCCTTCCTTTAGCTTCGAATATCTTTTTGCATGCTTCTTCATCAAATGCATTAGCGCCTATCCCATACACCGTCTCCGTTGGAAAAACTACTACTTTTCCAGAGCGTATGGCCGACGCTGCGCTTTTCATGTTTTTAGAGTTTATCTTGCCGTGTTTAGTTTTAATAATAACGGTATGCATTTAACACACGTTATTCTATCAGTTTCTTGGCTAGTATCTCTGATGCAAGATCTGCAGGATTTATTATTCCTATCGAAACCCCCATACTTCTTGTATTCCTCTCTTCCTCCTTGGTATGGGCCACTGTAACTATTCTCGAATCCTTTGCGAGATTCCTTACTAATAGTATTGCATAAACCATTCTTGATTTATCACGCATATCCATTATTATTGCCTTTGCCTTACCCAACTCGAAGTTTTTCATGTCATCTTCGTTTGTTTCATCTGCCAGGTATGCTTTATATCCCGTGCTTCTAAGGTGGTCAAGCATCGTCTTATCTGAGGTTATTATCAAAAATTTTGCTTTCTTGTTTTTGAGCCTTTCAGCTAATCTCAGATTTACTGAATCAACTCCGATCAACACTACATGATTTTTTAGAAGCCTTCTTTCAAATCCTGATAATCTTCCAGAGTATTTTTCCATTCTGCTGTTCACAAATTCACCAGTTATAACAGTTACTGAGGTTATAAACACACCTATTCCTGATATTATGAGTACCATTACGAATATTTTAGCGATATTGGTAACCGGTACAATATCTCCATAACCTACAGTAGCAAGCGTAATCGTAGTAAAATAAGCAGCATCTAACAAGGAGTTTATCGGAACGTTGAATCCATGTTCATAATGTCCCAAAACATACGTTCCTGAGATTCCAAAGATAAATACTATTATTATGCCTACTATGTAACCTAAACTTTTAATTATCGCCATCTGATCTTGCCCTTACCTTCTTTCCCGTATTCTTAAAACATCTGGTATATATAAATTTTGTCATTTATTTGGTTTTTCCGCGCATGTTTCTTCCCATTTCTTTATATTCCATCAATCTCGCCCAAAATGACGATGTTCTTTTCACCAAAGGATTGAGAGACCAAACCATCGGTCTCTCATCCGATAAAAAATCATTTATCTTGTTCATATCTGCATCTTCCAACTTCCAGCCTAAAGCTCCGATATTTTCCTTCATGTGTGCAATATTCGCTGCCTTAGGTATCGCCATCACTCTGTCCTTTGACATCAGCCAGTTTAGTGCTACCTGACTTGGAGTTTTTTGATACTTGCTACCTACATTTCTCAATAAGTCGTACATACTGTTCGATCTCTGTCCATAAAGTTTTCCAGATCCAAACGGGCTATACGCTATAACGGTGATTTTGTTATCTTGGCAGAATTTCAGTATCTCTTTTTCCACATATCTGACTAGTACGCTATACTCGACCTGATTTGATACTATCTCCTCATGTTTCAATGCATTCTGAGCGTCCTTCATCTCTTTTGTAGAAAAATTACTAACACCTATGTACCGTATCTTTCCAAGATCCACCAATTTTTCCATGGCCTTCATGGTTTCAGTTATAGGTATGCTTGAATTAGGCCAGTGCAGTTGGTAAAGATCTATCTGCTTCACTTTAAGTTTTTCCAAACTTCTATTGCACGATTTTATTACATCGTCGTATCTGAAGTGGTTAGGTGATACCTTTGTTGCTATAAACATATCATCCATTCCTTCGATTGTCTTGCCTACCATCTCCTCTGTACCATACATCTCTGCCGTGTCTATAAATCTCATACCTATATCTATCCCTGTTTTCAACGCTTCTATCCCCTCAGATTCATTGCTGCCTATCTTCCAAGTACCCATACCTAGTGCGGGTATCTTTTCCTTTGTTTTCCCAAGTTCTTTAGTTTCCATAAGCGCACCATTAATCATTTAACGACTTATCCATAAGGTGTTTCACACCTTCCAACTCTTCTTTCGTATCTATCCCATTTATCGGTGTTTCTAATATCATGGGTTTTGATAAAACGTTTTTATATCCAAAGAACTTTCTAAATCTTTCAGCGCCTATTTTGCCCTTTCCTATGTTATCATGTCTGTCTAACCTGGATCCTAACTCGAACTTTGAATCGTTCAAATGGAAAATGTGCACATTCCTAATGTCTATCGTTTTATCTATCTTTTCCATAACTTCAACATTTCCTATGTCATAACCAGCTGCAAAAATGTGGCATGTGTCTATGCAAAACCCCACTTTCTTGGAATTAATCTTATCAAATATGTCAATAAGCTCTTCCGGTGTTGATCCTATACTATTCTTTTGCCCTGCTTCATTTTCAAGTAAAAGAGTAACACCTCTTAGAGAGTCTTCGACCTCATTTATGGCATTAACGAAATTTCCTACTCCCAATTCTCTTCCTTCTCCCATATGGCTTCCCAGGTGTAAAACAACGTATTCTATTTCCAATTCCGAAGCCTCAGTAGCTATCGCATTTAAGGTTTCTACGGATCTTTTATGTATTTCTCTTACCGGAGATGCAAGATTTGGCAGATATGGCATATGTGCAACAACTGGTTCAATGTTGAATCTTGACAAATCACTAATAAATTTTAATTTTTCTTCATGATTAAACCTTTTAACATCCCATCTTCTCGGACTGCTTATGAACACCTGCATGGATGTGCAACCTATCTCTTTCGCATTCAAAAAAGTATTGTCAATTTCCTTATCCATTGAAACATGTCTTCCTACCTTCTTCATACACATCACAATTTTTGCCCTGATTCGCCTTCCGGGAAATTTTTAATCACACCAGCCATCATTTCCCTCTCTTGTGCCGATACGGATCCTATGTCTACCAACGCTTTGCTTTTCGAGATAAATTCGATAAGGTTTCTTCTTTCTCTATCGCTTTTTATTGAATCGATTATCAATCTTTCAACATTTTCCTTTTTTGTATCTTCCTTTACATCATTCATCCATCTGTTCGTTATCTCTACGTAATTCATTAATACGGAAAGTTGTACTGCTGCCATGGCAAATTTTCTAAGTTCATCGATTCCATAAGCAATCTCTGGAGATACGTTGCCTGATTCTAATTTTTTCTTTTCGTGTTCGTACATCTCAATTATCTCTCCCTCGCGAGACACTATGTTGCTTATTATGAATAGGTTGGTCTCTTTGTCATCTAAACTTTCAGGAGTTTTTATCAAATGTCCATTTATCTGAACACGCTTTGCGTCTATCTCTGTTTGAAGTGTTTCTAGAGCAACTGACAACAATCCCTCCTTTACTCTGATAAGTATATCTTCCATGACCAACCAAGCTGGCATGTCATCATGAATCATAAAATCATACAATAATGGATTTACCACTATATTAAGTTTTCCAGAAACAAAAAGTTTAAAAATGTGCTTCGAAAGTTCAAAGTTTTTATATCTTGTTTCTAATAGTTTATAGCTATTTTATACACTTTTACTTTTCTTTTTTGCGTTTAATGATTTTATGGAGTTTTTCGGATTTCAGATTGATGTATCAGAGACGGTCTATCCACCCAGCGAAGACTCCGAACTAGCATTCAGAACCTTTCTAAAATGCATGAAAATGATTAAAAACAAAGACATTAAGATTCTTGATATGGGTACTGGCAGCGGTGTCCTCGGTCTTCTGGCTGCATCTCAGGATAATGTATCGGATGTTGTGTTTGCTGATGTGAATAACGAAGCAATAACCATGGCAATGCATAATTTTGATGTTAATAGGGAAAAAATCAAATCGAAATGCTCCTTTGTAAACAGTGACCTGTTCTCAAACATCGAAGGGTTTTTTGATATCATACTGTTCAATGCCCCGTACCTCATATCCTCCAAAGAGGATGGGAACTTGCACACTGCAATAAGTGGCGGCTTATCCGGTGTGGAGCTCACAATAAAATTCTTAACGCAATCATTGCAGCATCTTAATTATGGATCTTACGCAATAATCATTGCAAGTTCATTATCCGATCTCAATAACCTCAAAAGAACCATATTGAGTATGCCATTTCTTTTATTAGATGAGAGAAAATTGCATTTTTTCTTCGAGGATATAGTTGCATTGTTACTGGTACGCTCATAATTTATTTCTTTTTGTCTATAATATAATAATGGACAACAATGCGCCTTCAGAATGCACGTTTGAAGAATCACTGAGCATAGCTAAAAAGCACAATACAAAGCTTGTCTGGCTTGGACGAGAGCCTGCTGAATACATATCAGAACTGCTCGGTCTCCATGAAGGCGATATAATAAAAGCGGAGCCTTCCGACTTCCTAAGCTCTTCTGGCGAGCAACTTAAAAGATTTGAGAATTCGGTTCTTGTGTGCTATCACGGGAATACATCAATGTACGTTGCAAAGTTCCTTAAGCAAAAGCACAATATAACATCTTACAGTATGAAAGGAGGCGTAACTGCAATAACCGGAGAAATCTTCTAATCGCTTCTCACAAGGGATTTAACTTCTTTAATTCTGCCGTGATCACTTTCTTCCTTTTGCGTGTACATCCTTGCGTCTGCCATGTCCTTCATCTTTTTCGCAAATTTCTTCGGATTTTTAAGCAGGCGATTTCCCACTTCAGATATCGATACATAACCAAATGATATGCTTAATCCCACTCTTTCTCCTTTTTCAGAAACCAGTTTTATGTTTTCAATGCCGTTTGCTATTCTGGATACTACTGCGTTCGGATTGTCCGTATCTGATAGGAGCAATACCATCTCATCTCCGCCATACCTGTACGCCTTATCCGAGCTTCTTATTCCATTCATGATAGTTTTTCCTACGGCTGTCAATGCTTCATCTCCAACAGTATGTCCGTAATTATTGTTTATCTGCCCGAAATTGTTAAGGTCTATCATGACCATGTGCATCTTTTTGGGCGACCCATTAATCAGACCTCTGGAATAAGTCTCTATCTCATTCTCAATATCTATGTCAAAGGCCCTTCTGTTTTTCAGTCCTGTTAAGGAATCTATCATAACGAGTTTCTTTACTCCAGATACCCCTCCATTTTCTTTCAGAAACTGGATATTCTCTGCTACTTTACCTGATATTTTAACTGTTCTCAATTCAAAACCTTCACAAATAGCCGTTTTAAACGGATTACCGATATAAATATGATTTAAGTGATATTTAAGCTTTACTATTCTTCAAATCACTAATCTGTTTCCTCTTCTTTCCGCTCACGCAGAGCGTTTTTTGCAAATTCTGCAAGTGCCGTATTCTCCACCCTTGTAAGTCTTTCGAGGCTGTCCTTCGGTGTTTTTGGATTGTACATCAACGCCAGAATCAATCCGTCCATCTCCGAACCTCCAACAAGCCTTACGAATGACTCTATATTTTCCAGAGTTTCCGGTCTAACGTTAGGATTGTTTACTACAGTTTCAAGAATTAGCAGTATGTTACTCATCCTTCCTTTTGAAACTTTCAGATCCCTTATCGATGAATCTCTTATCGCGTCTTTCATTACCAAATCCACCGATTTGTAACTATTTGTAGAGTTTCCTGTTCTGATTTTTTCAACCTCTTCCGAAAATCTCTTCGCGTTCTCGCCATCTACGTTTACTTTATCGTAAACTCCACCATACACTGTTATATAATTTGCAATGTAACCAAGCAAGCCCGGAGCAGCAGACTGATTGCTGACTATTGCGATTATTGTATCAATGTTGCCTATTGCATAAGTACTTCCTAGAATCCCTTCTTTGTGTCTGCTAAGTAGCACATACAATGAATCGTTCTGCGTGTTGGGATTCAATGCTATGTTTGTAAATATCGGATCTTCTTTGTCGTACACGCGCAATTTTAGAGCCATCTCACGCAGTATGTCATTTGTTGCATTTGAACTGGATGCTATCTTGTTAAGAAGCCATCTTGCAGGAGAATGGTACTCATGGTTTGGAGATCCTTGAAGAGAGAACAATGTGTGCTTGAATGACCATAATCCAAACACCTCAGCCTTCGTCAGTTCCTGCCTACGGTTTACATCTCTGCCTTCGTACTTATCGTAAAGCATGTCTATTGCATTTATCTCCTTGTAAGGAACTATTTCCTTTGCCTTAATCACTCTGCCCTTCATAAACAACCGCTCTTTAATTCTCAGTAAAAATCTTTATACCGTTCTAAAATAGTCTATTTGATGTTTCTTCCCAGTTTACTATGTGCCTTTCCCAGCTCTCTGTTTCCCTGAGCTGCCAAAAGGTTAAGTTCACCAGCTAGTACTGCAGCAGCTATTATTTCTGCTAGCTTGTTTGCGTTGGTTCCTATCGTTTCTCCTTGTCCAGCAGCTCCTATTATAGACAGTGCGGCCTTTTGGGACGGAAGCGATGTTCCGCCACCCACAGTTCCTACTTCTAATGAAGGCAAGGTTACCGATATGTACAATCCACTTTCTCTGGCCTCTGCCCATGTATAACAACTGCTGCTTTCGACTACCTGGGCTATGTCTTGCCCCGTAGCTGCAAAAGCAGCTGCGACTATATTTGCAGAATGCCCTGAGAACTTTGTGCTTCCAGCTCTTGCGTTTCCAAGCATGTTTTTCTTCATGTTCACTCTTGTTATCTGCTCTGGTGTCGTTTTAAGTACCTCGCTGCACACCTTCCTGTTTATCACGGCATCGGCAACTACTGTTTTCCCCCTTCCAAGAAGATTATTAACCATCGACTCCTTCTTATCAGAACACATGTTACCGCTTACTGTAACTAAGTGCGCTTTAGGGAACTCCTCCTCTATGTAACTGCTCGCTGCTTCCGAAGCGACTGTTGCCATATTCATCCCCATGGCATCACCTGTTTCAAACGACATTCTCAGCCACACGTTATTACCTGTAACGAAAGGCTTGACATCTCTAAGCTTTCCGTGCGAGGTTGTTGCATTTGCAATTTTTTTGACATTGTCCATATTCAAATCCAGCCAATTTAGAAATTCGCCAACCTCTGTTATCGAATCAAACTCGAAAAGGGGGGCTCTTGCCATGGCATTTCCAAGTATTTTGACTTTAGAACCGTTGCTTTCAGATATGGCTTTCATTCCCCTATTTATGCCTGCTATAAGCGCTCCTTCTGTTGTTGCCAATGGCACATAAAACTCACCCGACGCATAATCTCCGTGTATGGTGATAGGTCCGCTTATGCCTATCGGCATTCTTATGAAACCTATCACATTCTCGGCATTCTTATTTACCATTTGGGAGTAATCCGCATCTTCGATAGAGAGATCGGCCAGGTTAGAGTTCGTAGCTTTTTCAACAATCTGCCTCCTTATTTCAACCGCTTTATTCGGACCCAGATACTCTTCGAGTTTATACATCTGAAGCTCCTTTTTCGTGATCTTTTCAATAATCTCATCGTCTGACAAGTCTAAAGTTTGCATGATTGGAATTTGACGCAAAAAAATAAAAGACGCTATTGGCATATACGGCATTATATGATTTATTTTCTCCATCCTTTAAATTTACAAAAAGCCTAAAATATCACTATAAATTTTCATAAATAATAACGTTTAAATATTTAGAAATTGAGAACATCTATTCGTGCTGAGGACGATCCCCACCACTCGACCTCATCACCTACTCCTTTACCAGTCTATCCTTGTATAGTTGCGTTGTATGTCTAAATTCCTATAAGGCATCATCCCTTTCATCACACTAATAATTCTTGCATGTTTTATCTCCACATTCTCGGATTCAAAAATGAATTTGTGCCTTCTTATGGCATTTTTCATAGCATCCTCTTTGCTTTCGAAATTTGCCATAGCAAAGAACCTGTAGCTTCCGCTCAACGGTGCCAATAACTGGTAATTGCTTCCGAGTTCATTTTCAGCTTTTGCTTTTATGTACGAATTCCTTGCCATCTCGGCGTGCTTTGCCGTTTCTTTATTGAACCTATAATTCGCAAAGAACATGATGTTGTACGGATACCTGGGTTTCTGTACATATGTTGTAAACCGTTTTATGATGCCACTTTCCCTTAACCTGAATAGCCTATACCTTATTGTCTCCTCATCTATTCCCGTAAGTTTTGACAATTCCGCATAAGAAGTCCTTGAATTTTTATTCAGCTCTTCTATTAACATGTTATCCTTTTCCTTGATTATTCCCTTCAAAATGTCCTTTACGCCATTATTGAATGGAAGAAATCCAAAATGTGTCATTATCAGTTCCGAAGGCTTGAATACGGGTTTGTATTGTGACAATTCTGTAACAATTCTGTTCTCCCAGCGTATGTACTCCAAGGGATCCCTTGAGATCGCATGCAACACAAGATCAAAGTCCCCTTCTGTAGCGTATGCGTTGTGTATGTACCCGTCCTTCTTAATCAATTCCGATATGTCGTATGCATTTGGTTTTACCGCAAATTTCACTGTTATCAGATGTCTTTCAAGTGGAATTTTTTTGCTCAGATCAAGTTCAAGTGTGTATCTAAGATCTGCGTTCCTCTCCAAATACTCCAGTATTTTCATTACAGTTGGTCTAGAACAGTTAAGTACAGATGACAATTTTGTTATTGTAGAACGAGAATCTTCGCTCAGATATCGCAACATGAGTCTATTGGTTTCTTCCCTGTTCATTTTTTACACTTTACAAATACCTTAAAACAATAACACATCTTACTATTATTCATTATAACTAAAAGCTTTTGTACCAAATTATCGGTTATTGCTATGAACATAAAATTGAAAGGAGTTGTGGCACTTTTAGTTTCCATCATACAGTTGTCCC
>JAJZIU010000051.1 GCA_021810455.1 Microcaldota archaeon | reverse complement strand
CGACAAAGATGATAGAAAAAGAACTTCTTTTAAAGGCAGTGATGTACAACAGATACATCGCCTGAATTAAACATCACTAATCCTAGTGTCGGATATCATCATTTGGTCGTATTTATTGGACACAGCCTAAAGGCGGGAATTTTGTGAACTATGCCTCACTGAGAACATGCAAAAGAACGCATAAAGAGTTTGCTGTTTCAATATGAGAGGGATTCGAATGAGTATTACAGATGTTTTTAGTAAAACATTCAACATATTGAAAGACAATCCAAAGATAGTTTTGCCAAATTTAATATTTACATCTTTAATAGGAGGACTGGTTCTGTATTCAGTGTTCTCGCTTCTAAGCGGCGTATATGGAATTAGCATATTAGGATCTCATGCAGTTCAGGCAGGCGTGCATCAGACACGAAGCGTATCAGAAGTACTCGCATTGATTACGCACATCATTCCGATTATAATATTCGTATATTTGATAGCCTTATTCGTCAATCCGTTGCTGAATGGCATGTACATAAACATAGCAGATCAGGGTTACAGAAAAGGCAAGATTTCATTAAGCACGGCTTTCAGTACAATCAGGAGGAGTTATTTCAGCTTATTTGCAACCGAACTGTTAATTACAATCGTATGGATAGTGGTTCTTTTGGTATTCGCAGTTGTCTTCCTGCTGCCTACGATAGGGACAGGAGGCTTATTGCATCTGCTTTGGCTCATAGCAGGTTGTTTGATTTTTTTGGCACTGTCGATATTCATAGGAATATGTTTGTACGAATCTTATGCGATCGTGGTGATTGAGCGCATTGGAGCAATAAACGCTGTGAGGAAAAGCATCGAGATAGGAAAACAAAATCTTGGCAGTATATTCAAAATTTTCTTAGTTACACTGGTAATAGTATTGGTGTATTCCGTTTTCATAGGTATGCTGCAAACTGCGCTGGAATTTGTGTTTTCAATTAGAAGCGATGTGTTTTTTGGAACCATAATAGCGCAGATAATCAATTTTGTACTCAATTCTGGATTAGGAGCATGGATTGCCATGATTCCTGCAGGTTTCTATTTTGATTACGTGAAAAAGGCAAGAAGCAGAAAACGGAAATGACAGTCCATTATTCATGTGAGCCAGAATTGCCACTTCGCGTACGACCGAGAGTCTTATCGAGAGACTCCTTAAGCTTGTCTGCTATGAATCTTTTCGTATACGCATCGGCTCTTGCAGCTATGCTTATCTTAGTTGCGTAGGATCTCGCTATTCTCCCACGATCACGCATAGAAGCATTTGTTATGATAGGCATTTTGTAAAGGAGACCGTACTTTGGAGGTCTGCTTCCGAACTTCATGTGTTTGAACAGCGCCTTCTCTGCGCCTAGAAGTTGGATAGTCCCGGAAGGCATTGTTGCCAATCTGCTTAGTGACCCAGCCTTGCTTAATAGCTCGGCAGCAATCTTGTAATCTATAAGATAAGAAACATTTGGCATGAATCGTTCAGTTTCAGTCTTTATGTACCTGTCAAGACTTTCCTGCAATGACGAAAGAGTAAGTTCAGAGTTTGCAAGGTCCTTAAGCGCAGAGTATTCATCGTCACTCATGCTTCCTTGATTCTTCTCTTTTAGTATCGCATAAAGCTCCGCTCCCTTGTCTCCCAGTATGGCAGTCAGTTGCTCTTCGGTTACATCGTTGATGCTTTTCATAACGGTTATTAGTCGTGCGAATGTATCATGGTTTTGCAGTTTGACTTCAGGAAAGTGTATGGCATACCATTCCTCAAGCCTTTCGTATATCAGGTTCCTTGTTTTTTCTATTTCATTATAGGCATTTACTGCCTGTATTATGAAATGGTCAGCAGATGAGTACGCTTCGCTAACCCCCATTCTTGCCTTCTCGAGAAGTCTTTCCCTCTTGCTCGCCATATCTTCGCTCAATAGAACACCAATACGATAATAATGTAGTATTACAAATTTATAAGCGTCACTGTAAGATGGCATTTGTGTGGACTTGGAACAAATTCTAAAGTGAAGTCAGAACATATGATGGACAATAAGCGTAATTTGATATGCACATGAATGGGGATAAGCGATGTGCATATTTGGAGTAGTTTTCATTCGTCAGAAGTGATATGCGCCGGGGATGTGCATATGTATATAGAGTCTGCATATTTGGACCCAAAAACAACAAAAAATACGTCATTTGACCTTTATTGAAATTTGGCACCATTCTCTTATTTTCATAACAAAACAGTGCACCAATACATGCACGATTTAGTATGAATGTTTTGAGAAAAGCTGAATTTACAGCCGCATGTTTGTTACCGAAACTAAGAAATGCTTTTAGACATTCTTATATCATGGGATATGGATCAGATATATATGAACAGAGTAAAGAACATCCCTAAAACTTTTACTAAAAGTTTTATCAAAAACCAAAGTGCAATGGAGTATTTGATGACTTATGGTTGGTCGATACTTATTGTTGCAGTGGTATTGGGTGCACTTTCATTTCTTGGAGTATTCAATCCCATGACATTTGCCCCCAAAGCTAGTCCTGGAAGCTGTCAAGTTGCCAGACCTTTCGGCCCGGGCACTACAACTGACATAAATCTTCTAGGATCATGCAGCAACCAGGTGCCGCAGTACGTTGCGCAGTTTGATGGACAGAGTAGCTACATAAATATACCATTAAATTTCCCACAGAGTAGTAACATAACCATATCTACATGGATATATCTACGTTCTATACCTTCTGGAAATACAGGTGTTATATCTGCTATTTCTTCTTTGAGTTATGGAACAATGTCAATATTTCCAGCTTCGGGTTGTCACATACAATTAGGAGTTACTACAAATTCGTGGTATCCGAGTGATGGTAACACCTGTCTGTCCATAGGAA
>JAJZIU010000018.1 GCA_021810455.1 Microcaldota archaeon | reverse complement strand
TCTAGAGTTTCTGCGTTATTACGAATTGGATAACGTTCTAAAAGAAATAAAAGTAAATGTCGAAGGCGGGTTCAGTAACGTATGGATGCATAGCGATGAATTCTTTGGATTTAAACATGGTCAACAATTCGTGCCAAACGAAGAAGCTCTAACCGGGTTGGTATCTAATATAATGTCGATTCGAGGGATCACACGCACAAATCCAACACACGGTAGGATATCCATACCTGCCGGCTATCCTGAACTTATGAAAAAACTATCTGAAATAATGCGTGCAGGACCAAATAACTGGATAGGGGTTCAAACAGGAGTTGAAACTGGGAGTGAACGATTAGCTAAGATTCATATGCCAAATAAAACACTTCCTCTCCGTATAGGTCCTGATGGTTCTTGGCAGGAGATTGTGTGGGAGGGTGTCAATGTAGAAACAAAATACTTTTGGAGGCCTGCATTCACTGTGCAAGTTGGACAGGCTTCTGAAACGCCTGAAGATAACTGGGAAACTGTAGCTCTAATAAACAGACTTAGCAATTCTTATGTTGATGGGAGACCTTTTGAATTTACTATAACTCCTCTTCTGAATGTGCCTCTTGGCATGATAAGAGCTAGGCATATTGATGAAAGTGGTATGCTCACACAAGACCAACTGGCAGTTTACTTTGCTGCTTATAGGCATTTAGCTAAAATGGCGACTAGAAATGCCAACAAAGATGCGAGTGGAAACGCACTTGTCAAAATGGGAATGAGCAATATGATTTCGTGGGGTGGTAAACTTCTATTACGCATAATAGAATCCAGGGCCAAAAAGTCCGGGCTAAATATCGAAAAACTTAAGGAATGGGGAACCGGTAACGAAAAAATAACTAGCGAAACGATCTTAGCAAAGAACCTGTAAATATCCAAATAACGCCATGAAATCGCAAAAACTTATGGTGGGGGCAGAGGGAATCGAACCCACGCTTTCACCGTGTAAGGGTGATGTCTTACCATTGGACTATGCCCCCTTTTTATGCCTATTACAAAATCTCTCTACCCTTTTAATCGCAGTACTTATAATCTCTTTATCAGCTAGCAATACAAATCGTACGTGATTCGGTTCTCCGAAACCAGATCCTCTTGTAAGCCATACCTTCTCTTCCTTAAGCAGTTTATCAATAAATTCTTTATCATTCTTTATATTAAGCTTATCTATTGAGACTTTTGGAAATATATAAAATGCCCCTCTGGGCACTATCGAATGCATATACTTTCCTGAGTTTATCAAATCAGCTGCAAAATTTACGTTCTTTTCTATCTTGGAAACCATACTCGTTATGTGCTTTTTATGTTCTTTAATATTATCAATCGCATCAGCGAATGCATATTGCGCCGGAGTATTTGCTGATAATCTTACGCGAGCAAGGTCTTTGAATTTATTTTTTACATCATTTGATATTTTGTCATCTTCGGGAAACACCGCATAACCTATTCTAAAACCCGTTGCATCATAATCCTTAGAAGCTCCATTTAGTATTAGATGCGGGACTCCTTTTGCAACTTGGGATATGCTTGTAAACTTTGCTCCGTTAAAGATTATCTCATCATATATCTCATCAGAAACCAGGAGAATTCCATAATTATTGGCTATATCTACTATCTTTCGGAGTACTTTATAATCTAGGACTGTTCCTGTTGGATTGTTTGGATTAGTTATTATCATGTATTTTGGTTTTCTATTACTTTTAAATTGTTTTTTTATAGTAGACTCTAGTTTTTCAACATCTATATTCCAATTTAATGATTCATCGTATCTTTCTATCACTGCTTTACCTCCGTAAAACTCTAAATCTGGCATATACTGCGTATAATACGGTCTAAAAACTATGCCCCTATCCTTATCATTTATCAAAGATGCATTTAGGAAAAACAACGCTTCGCTAATGCCTTGTGTAACTACTATGTGTTCACTGTCTGTTGCCACGTTGTACAGTCTTTTGTATCTATTTGCTATGGCTTCTCTAAGTTCCAAAACACCTACGGGATTTGAATAAGATGTTTTTCTTTTTTTCAAAGCTTCCACAAACGAATTTATAATATATTCTGGAGTTGGAAAGTAAACAGGAGGATCTCCTCTGTTCATACGTATGATCTCCTCCCCGCCTCTAACCATCTTTTCTACTACTGCATCCTCCTCTTGTATGGGATTTAATGCATACTTACTTCTACTTGACAATATGGTCATGAAAGGATAAAACACCTAGGATATTTATTTATTTGCTTAAAAGATGTGCCTCTTCTATGATGTAGCTACCTCTAATTCTATCCCATTCTTTTCTGGCTTTTAAAATCTCTATCTTTTTTTTAAAAAGTGGTCCATCAAGTACAAAACTTTCTGCTTCACCGCCTTCGAAAAGCATATTTATTCCATACTTTCTGTTTAACATTTTTAGTTTCTCAATCATTTCCTTATCTATTCTACTTCCCAAGAACGATTCATCCATTCCTTCGGCAGAAACTGATGTCACTATCGCTTCGAATCTCGATGCAATTTCATCCAGTTCAGTTATCGGATCAATATGCCATAAAGGCGCCATATTTTCTATCCCTAGCTTATCTGTGATCTTACCTATTCTTCCAAATTGATATTCGCTATACGTTGCACCTGTCACAATCAAACTCACATCATTATCCATAAACGCTCTTTCCAAATCCTTCAGTTCATCTTCTTTAACTCCATCGGTATTCGCAAAAACATGTTTTATTCCCATAGCTTCGGCTTGCAGCGTAGTAAACTCTATATTCGGATGGTGGAACATGTAGCTTTCTTTATTCGTGCTTCTCATGGTTATCAAAAGCTCGATATTCACACCAAGTTCAGTTGCTTTGTGCAATGCGAGAGTCGAATCCTTTCCTCCACTATACAAACAAGCATTTACCATATCCTAACATCTTATCTGGTTTATTTAAGTATTTGTTAGTTCACGGGCTTTTATAACCATTATACCAACTGCCGGTATAATTGACATCTGTAGATATCCCATCATTCCCGTTTCCAGAATAATCATTCGCATTTCCATTCAGAGGCCACCATCCAACCAGATTTTGTATATTTATCGGCACTCCCCCTATTCCTTCTTGATATAAAACGTTCAATTCATTAGCAGATAATGCTGAATTATACAACTGCACATTAGATATCATCCCACTATAAGCATTACCATCACACTGTGCGTATTGTGTGCCTATAGACACTCCCAATTTGCTACTATAAGAATTTGAATTACTAACATTTCCTGTCATATTGTCAAACTGGAAAAAATAATCAGGATAATTTACTGAAACTGCTATAAAATGCCATTCGTTGTTCAATGCAGATTGAGAACTGAATAGCAAAGATGATGTCGCAGTTCCACTTCCACAGCCGCTGTTACTACACGTATCCGCAGAGCTGCACCTATGTAAAACAAGAGATGAATCCCCTGTAAATCCGAATCCCTGATAAGAATTTAATCCTATGATTGGAAGTGTCCAACTATGGCTCCAATCCTGCGTGCTGGAAGGTTTTACCCACATAACTATTGTAAATGGGAAATTTGTACCGGATATTCCTGAACCTTCTGATACTATCACTGAATCGGAATCATAGCTACTACTTGACGGAAATCCTCCATTGAATACACCTACATACTGTGGGATCTGGTTATTGCACGTGCCTTCAATGTTTATGTCCGTGGTTGTGTTGGCTCCAAAAGGTCTGACCACATGACAGCTTCCTGGACTGGCTTTCGGTGTAAATGTTAAGGGATTGAACACTCCGAGAAACGAAAGCGCTGAAAGTACAACCGCGATAATGAGTATTGACCATCCGTAAGTCATCAGGTACTCCATTGCGGATTGCGAATAAACCTTCATCGGATCACGGAAGAACATATTGATGAGCAAATAAATAAGTTGCTGCTAAATTTGACACATGTATTAGTGGCTGCGGATATATGCCCAATAATAATGTTATCATTAAACATGAAAACACAACTGCCTTTGTGGCAAAATCCAATCTGATTTTACCTGTACCTGCCCTCATCTCGTAAGATGCCATTATGGGCCTTGCATAATAATATATTGACATGACACTGTTTATTATGCCGATTATGGCCAACCAAACCATATCCGCTTTTATTGCGCTTGTGAAAAGCAAGAATTTACCTATAAATCCAGTTGTAAATGGCAATCCTACCAGCGCAAGCATGAAAAGCGTCAAGGAAAATGCAGCAAATCGGTTTTCATAACCCAGGCCAATTATATCATCCACACTCTTCCTATTATTAAACTCCAGCCAGGCTATAATTCCGAATAATCCTATAAATACAAACATGTGCGAAACTATCTGTACTAAACTTGCTTCAATGCCAAACTGTGATGTAGTTGCAACTCCTATCATAATGTAACCCGCCTGAGCTATCGAGGAATAAGCAAGCATCCTCTTCAGATTATTCTGTTTCATTGCAACTATGTTTCCGTAAATCATCGTGAATACTGACAACAATGCTATCACAAGAAAAGTCGACTTGAACGATATAAAAAGTATTATCATAACCTGTATCAGAGCTGCAAAACCCATTTTCTTGTTTAACCCCCCAAGCATGGCAGTAAGATACGCCGGAGCTCCCTGATACACATCGGGTATGAAAATGTTAAATGGGAATATAGAAGCATCGAATCCTATCGCAGCAATGAACAATACTGAAGCAAGGATGGTCAAAGAGTTTCTTTGAACACCAGAAAGCGATAAACTATTTGCGCCACCGTATACCAATGCCATTGCAAATGAAAATAACGACACTGCAATCGAAGCCATTATAAAAAACTTTACGGCTGCCTCTAAGCTTTTCCTAGATAGCAGCAACATGAAAACTGCGGGTATGCTTGCCATTTCCAATCCTAGAAAAATTGTTATTAACGATGTTGACATTGAGACTATGTACATGCCTAGCAATGCAAAACTTGACAGAAGCGCAAAATCTTGGTAATCTATTGAATATACGTAAGCTATCACATTAACCAAAACCATCGCAAATGAAAATATAGTCATAAAAAACAGAGAAAATGCGTTTATGCTTAATACGATTCCCAGATTTGCATATGATCCGATCAATGTAGCCGAAAGCGAAATTGAGGATAATACGAGAAGCGATATCAGGTTAATTTCAAAGTGTACTTTTTTTCCAAAAAGCAATCTCCCTACAATATTTGCCAGCACGACAAATACGCCAAACGCCACTACAAAATATCCAATCTGCATACTATCCTACCATGTATAGCAAAATCGCTATAACAATAACACCCACATAAAATGCAAGTGCATATGTATTCACCTTTCCATTTGCCAATTTTCTCATAGATGTTCCTGCACCAAAAATTCCCCTACCTATATCATCAAACAAATCACTAATATAAATATCAAGTAATGCCACTCCTTCTGATATTTCATACACAAATCTCGATACATACATGTAAATCTTGTTAATAATAACACTGCTATAAACGATGTAATACAGCACATTGTGCGAGAGTTTCTTCTTTTTAATGAAAACCGTGTAACTCGTCAAAGCCCCTAAAGCTATCACAACAGTTTCGAAAAGCGCATCTACAAATCCAAATCCATACTGGCTCATTCCAATACCTGGTATTATCAGGTGCCCTAAGGAATAATGTGTCTGGGATGTTAAGAACCCCGGCATGTACACGTATGCTATTGAAGCAACTAGTGTAAGCGAAGCGAGAATCCCCATACTCATTATCATCGAACGCGGCTGCATTTTGTACTTCAATGTGACTTCGATATTTCCTTCCCTTTTATTAAGCAGGAACCATCTGAATATGTAGAAACTTGTTAAGAATGAAATTATTGATAAAATCACATAAACCTCTATGTTCGATGAAAACGCATGTCCTATTGCAACATTAGAAAAGAAACCGTCAAACGGGATAAAGCCAGCAAGAGACAGAACTCCGAATAAGGTTGTTATCAATATCCATCTGTTGCTTTTCATTCCAGACATTCTATTCAAATCTTCACTTCCATTCGCATTCATTGCTGCTCCGGCGCTAAAAAACAAAAGTGCCTTGTAAAAACTTTGTGCAAAGAAAAAATACACTGCAGCTACCACTGCTCCAGAACTTGCTGCAAAAAGCATAAGCCCAAGTTCCTGTATTGTAGAGTATGCTATCACTTTCTTTATGTGCAGCTCTTTTGTCGCATTTAAAGTAGCTATTATCACTGTGATTATGCTTATGATTGATACCACAACGGAAAGTTTTGTCACTGTAAAAAGCGGCAACATTACTATGAATGCAAATACACCCGCCTTAACCATTGTTGTTGAATGTAAAAAAGCAGACACGGGAGTAGGTCCTTCCATCGCATCAGGCAACCATTCATGGAATGGGAATTGTGCAGATTTAGTCATTATGGCTATAAGCATAAGTACCATGGCCAAAAGAAGTTGCGGAGATTGCGATGCTGATGCAAAGATGTTCGAAAATGTAAATGTACCGTAAAGATTCCACACTATGGCCATAGAACCCAAAATTGCAAGATCTCCTATAAGTACAATAGTAAGTGCCTTTCTTGCTGCTTTTGCTACTTTTTCTTTCTGATTCCAAAAACCTATCAATAAATAACTCGTTATACTGAGAAATTCCCATGCAATAAATAACGTTAGAAAACTTCCACTCATGGCAAATGTAAGCATTGCAACATCGAACGCAAGTAATTCCATATAAAATCTTTTCTGTTCGCTCCTCCTGTCCATATATCCAAACGAATAAAGTATTATTAACGGGGCTATCACCGATATTATACCAAGCAAAAGCAAATTCAGATTTGCTATCGATGCGACTACATCAAAAGTGTAATTGCCTAAAGAGAACCATGTTATGCTGCTCGTCCCTGTTCTTATGAATGGAAACAGTGCAAGGCCTATCAGACTCCCAAGTAGTGCGATATACTTTGCATATTTGTCCCTTAGTAAAAATACTAAGATCATAGCAATTAAAACAGGTACTAATACTATGAACGGAATCATTTTACCACTTCATACTTGATAACTTTTCAATGTCAAAACTAAAACCCCTGGTTCTTATGTAAAGATAAAAACTTATCACGGCTATTATCTCCACAGATGCAACTGACCATATACTTAATAGGGCCATCGGTCCGCTCGGGCTTGGGTTTTTAAGATAAACAAAGAAAGAAACCAGAGCTATTGTACTTGCAAGAAATATGAGTTCTATCGCAAGCATGATTGCTATAAAATGCCTATCCGTAACTATCGCTGCGAATGCTACGGCGAGAAGTATAAAACATAAAGAAATTATGTAAGCTATTATCATACTATCAACTTAACGAACTTCCTGAGTACTAATATGCTACCTATCGTTGTAGATAGAAGCATGAATACCAGAATGTAAAACACTATATAATAATTCGAGAACACCAATACCATCGAGTTGATGAAACTGTTATCGTACAAGATGCTCAGTACTGATGACTGGGAAAAAATCGACATAGCTATTCCAAGAACTGCAAGAGCAACAAAGAATCCAGACAAATTTATCTCTCTCTTATTTTCATCAGATGCTACTGCAACTATGAGATATGTGGAAAGCCCTCCAACAAGTACAAACAATTGCAGTAGGGCAACAAGTGTCTGTCCCAATGAGATAAAAATCAGTGCACTTCCCAAGAAAGCCATCGTGAGTGCAAGTACAGAATGCAACAACTTCTTCTCTACGAATATCGCTATGCTCGAACCTACTGTAAAAAGTGCTATAATCACAAAAACATAATCCATATCACTCGAGTTCCTCGGGTCTTTTTACTAATTTTCTTTTATCGTAAACAACATTAACTTCGTAATCCTTGCCTAATGTCAAACACTTCGGTGGACAAACTTCTTCGCACAAAGCACAAAATAGACATCTCTCAATCCCTATCTGCGGCATTATTTTGGTTCCTTTGTCAGTTACTATTTCAACCATTGTTATTGTTTTGTTTGGGCATATCCTTTCACATGCCGAGCAACTTATGCATGTGCTCCTATCTAACCTAAGCATACCTCTGTATGAATCCGGAAGTGATTCTCTCTCTTCAGGGTACTCCACCGTAAATCTCTTTTTAGCAAGACTTTTTGTACTTTCAACTATCGCGTCTATCGTCAAATCACCCAAACAAAACATATGCCATTACAAGGTTTATTAATGCGAGAGGTATCAACCACACCCACCCTAACCGCAAAACCCTGTCTATCCTCATCCTAACTGTTGAAGCTCTTATGATTATTATGAATATGGCTATGACAAATGCTTTAACTATTAGCCAAACCGTAGGGGGCAAAATCGGCCCATTCCAACCTCCCAAAAACAGTATCGAAATCAATAAACCTCCGAGAAACATTCTTGTATAATCTATGAAGAGCGCTATAGCATAATACGGTGCACTAACGTCTGTCAACCATCCCGCAATTAACTCGGAATCAGCTTCCATAAGGTCAAATGGAGGCCTTTCTAATTCAGCCAACATTGCTATGAAAAAAACAATAAAACCTATGGGCAACATTATTGCAAACCATGTTTTCGATTGCATGGCAACTATGCTTTGTATATTATAGGAATTGGAAACCAGGAATACCGATGCTACTGTAATGATCATAGGTATTTCATAACTCATTAACATGAGCACGGATCTCTGTGCGCTGAGATCTGCAAATTTATTCCCGCTTGAAAAGGCAATAACAAAAAGTATCAAAGGTGAAAAACCAAGAAGTACAAATATCGCAAGCATGCTCAAACCGAAGTTTGCAACTTGCAATGATGGGAATATCGGTACAAGAAGTATAAGGAAAACCATCAGAGACAACATGAGTTGCGGAGCCAGTATAAACAGGGATCTATCTGCGTTTGAAGGTACGGCTTTCTCCTTAGATATTAATTTCACTATGTCGGCAAGATTCTGTAATATGCCATATTTACCTACCTGATTCGGTCCGTGCCTCAATTGTATTTTAGCTATGATCTTTCTTTCTATCCATCCAAACACGTATGCAAAAGCAGACATTATTATGAGCACTCCTACGGCGTATATTACTACGAATAACAGCATCACTAAGGGGTTGTGCGAAGACAATCCATTTCCCATAATGCCTTCTAAACTACCTATCAACATCTGCCATCACCAAATCCAAAGAGCCAAATATCGCAAATAAGTCCGCTATTCTTGCCCCTTTAGTAATATGCTCTAGGGCTGCCAAATTTATAAAACTGGGGGCCCTTATCGAAAGCCTATATGCTTTCTCCGGATCTGCAACCATATAAATCAATCCCTCACCTCTTGGCACTTCTCTATTCACAACAACTATTCTGTTTTTTGCCTTTGGGGTGATCAATCTGATCGGCATGCCTTTTTCATCACCTTCTG
This sequence comes from Microcaldota archaeon, assembly GCA_021810455.1. GTDB lineage: Archaea > Micrarchaeota > Micrarchaeia > Micrarchaeales > CABMGC01 > JAJZIU01. The sequence goes on along the minus strand of JAJZIU010000018.1, from coordinate 7,560 downwards.
GCATTTTTTCAAATGCTGCTCTTATCAATCTCATGCTTTCATACATTTCAAGTATCCTCACTCTGAATCTGGCAAGATTGTCACCATCGTACAATACTTTTTCTGAAAAATTCAATTCCCTATACACATAATATGGATTGTTTTTTCTTACATCATATCTAACTCCGGAAGCTCTAAGCACAGGTCCTGTGACTCCTAAGTCTATTGCATCTTCTTTCTTCAAAACTCCAACCCCTTTCATTCTTTCGATGAAGATCGGATTTTTCTCCAAAAACGCCTGATATTTCTTCAATCTTTTTTCAAGTCCTTCTAACGTGTCTATGGTGTGTTCCTCAAAATCTTTCGGAAGCGTGTTAACAAGTCCTCCCAAACGCATATTAACATAAAACATCCTTTGCCCTGTTGCTTCTTCAAGTAATTTCAATATCAAATCTCTATCCTTGAAAGCCCACATGAACATTGTAAACATCAATCCTAAATCATTTCCAACAGAACCTATCAAAAACAGATGACTTGCCAATCGTTGCAATTCGAGTAGTATAACTCTCACGTATTTGGCGCGTTCTTTTACCTCTACTCCTAACGCAGCTTCAACAGCCCCTACGTACAGGTCATCCATGCTCATGGGTGCAACATAATCCAGTTTCTCCATGTATGGGGGACACTGCATATACATTCTGTTTTCGACAAGTTTCTCAACGCCTCTATGCAAGAATCCAATATGGGGTTCTACTTTAACTATCGTATCTCCATCAACATCTACAACAAGCCTGCACACTCCGTGTGTACTGGGGTGGATGGGTCCAATATTTATCCTAGTTATGCTCATTCCATCGTCTCATATTGCTTGTTCCACTCAAAGTTTTTTCTAAGTGGGAATCCTTTTCCGTCCCATTTTTCTAGCAAAAGCCTTTTTGCATTTCTTCCCTTTATCTCTACACCGAACATTTCCTGAAGCTCCCTTTCATACCAATCAGCAGCTTTGTAATAATTAGTTATGCTTGGCATCCAAAGATCGGAAGGATCAAGATCGATTTCTAATGTATTTTCTTCAATGCTTTCTAAGTTCCTAAAAATATAAACCATTTCGAGATATTTCTGATAATCTACTGCTGTTATTTTAACTAAATATGTGAACCCCTTTTCATGCATTTCAAATATCGAATCAGCAAATTTATTCCTTTCAATCTTCAATAACACCACCTATTCTTTTTTGTAGTTTCATGAGGGCTAAGAAAAGATCTTCGGGTCGAGGGGGACAGCCCACTGCATAAACATCCACGGGCAAAACTTGATCTATCCCTTTAACTATGTTGTAGCTTTCCCACCAAGGTCCTCCAGCTGTGGCACACTCCCCATAGGCTATCACATAACGCGGCTCTGCCATCTGTTCGTACATGCGTTTTATTTCTGGTATCATAGATTTAGTTACCCATCCTGCTATCACCATCACATCACACTGTCGCGGCGTCGCCCTAAATAACAGATACCCTTTCCTTTCTGCATCTATCCTTGAAGATCCAAAATCCATCAACTCTATGGCACAGCAAGCCAAACCAAACTGAAGCGGCCATAGAGAATTCTTTCTTGACCAATTAACAATTCCCTTTGACATGGTCTTGGTCAACTCCGACAACTTTCCAAACATCACGTTTGGTTTAAACTCCTTGCCCTTGAGTGATTCCATGACTAGTTTATCCATTTCTTTTTTTGCATTTGCATAATCATCTTGCATCGTGTCCACCTTTTCTGGCAATTAACATCACAACAGCCTGCATCGCCATGGCAAAAACCAATACCACAATCATAATAGCATTTATACTAACACTCATCATGTGTGCTGCACCTACCCACAAGATTACTATTGCACCAACAACTTCAAAAGCAAGAAAACTTGAAAAGTAATGTAAATATTCTGACATTATGCTTATCCTGCCTCCGACGCTTTGCTCTGCGCTCTCAAAATTCAAACCGGATACACCATTTGTAGGTTTCCTTCTCCTTATCATCAACGACGTTAACAATAATGAAGAAGGTACAAAAAGAGACAACAAGAAGAATAGAATCAATGCTATGTAAACGTTAACCATAATTTGAATAAGAATGATAACTTATTATTTATTTTCATCTGCATTTAGTATCACTATTACCCCCGGTGTGTGTCTGTTATCTGAAACTGCCAAAGAAGCTTTATTAAACGGTTCTGTGAAAATACGTGTCATCCGCAGCGGCATGTATCAACAGATGACATTTGTGATAAAAAAAGTCAGACTGGGAAATGTAGAATACAAAGAACTGTTTATAGATCGCCTAATAGACATGAGTGAAATAAATCGAATAGCCAATGAGATAGGTTTGCCTGTAGAAGCTCAGAATGGAAGGGCGTTCCCAAAGGGTACCTCCTCTCAGAATTTTCAGGATATCTAACTCTTTACTACCGCCTTTTTACCCGAACTGCACACATTGCACAGTCCCGTTTTCAGATCCATATCTTTATCACACACTGGTCTACCACACATCTTACATGTACGGTGCGCTATTCTGCCACATATGTGGCACAATTCGGTTTTCATTCAACCACCTGCGAAATTTAAAACGTCACCGAGGAGTTCCCTCGCATTAGTGAGGGATAAAGGCTTGAGCCCTTTTGATTTTGCATATCTGCATTGGTATCTGACATATGTTGAATTAACATTGGTATTCGGTTCTATCTCCTTGCACCTGCTTATGTACTCCATAATCAAAGCTACCGCCTCATCTTCATTCTTCTGTTTTACATTCATCAGATAGGGTGCAAGTATGAGATTTACTGTCCTATGTCTAACATCTGCTATGGGCGTCACAAGTAATTTTTCTATCCATGCATACGAACCCTGTGTCTTACCCGTCTGGGTAACTGCAGGTAGCCTGATTTCCTTTGCACATTCGATGATCTGTTTAGGGAGCGTTTTTTGCTGTATTGGGAGATTTTTACCCATTTCACTTTTAATAGCATTAGTCAACAAGGTTGCCGCCTCTTTCCTATTCAAATAAATCTTCCCCATAGACAATCTTTGCTTTACCAAACTTATGTTCTCTGGACCAGATAAAAAGGTTAAAAATTTAGTAAAATCTATGCTAAATTCCTTTGATTTCTGCTCTAAACCAACGTTCAGTTCATCGGAAATCCTAATAACATCTGCATCGCTATCCAAAAGCGATTCGGCAGAACGCTTTGCTTCAGCATCAACATACTTCGAAATAAATCCCCTATTACCTACTGCGCTTATTAACATCCTGGCGTAAATATAACTCATCAAATAAGCATATTTTATGTATTCAAGATTGGTTTTCTTCATTGTCACTATTCCTTTATCAAGGGCTTCCTCCACTCTGAGTTTTCCTTCTCTCATGTACTTCCCATTAAATCCATCATTGACTCCTGAAACAAGTTCTCTGGCCTCTTTAGAGAAGGGATATCTATATGCAAAATCCAACAACTCCTGGTCTATGTCAACATCATGCATAATATATTCTATCACGCAATGATTTTAACCTTGCTGCAAAGTTTTATTAACCTTGCAGACGTTGATAGATTCATAGGTGCTCAATGTGGCGGAAGAAGGTGTCAATTTACTGTGGGATATTCAAACAGATCAATTTATCTCTTCATTAGAACAACCGATCAAAGAAAGCAAAAACGTAAGCTTGAGAGATATGCTTACCAATCCTTCCAAGTATTATGATGTTAAAGGAATAAACGATACTATTTCTGACATAAAGAAGATAACAACGGATTATTTTGATGGAATACTTTCAAATCTAACTGAAGAACGAAAAAAACTCGACAACGAACTTGAAAGCGCGGATGTTCAGTACAAAAAAATAAGTGAAGTCATATCTAACAAAGCAACAAGTTCAAATGTACCGTATATAAAACCGTTCGCAGTCGAAATAAATCAAGATATACGTGAAGAAATAATACTCGACCAGTACAATAACGAAGCCGATGCTCTTTTAGGCAAACTAGCATCAGGTTCAATGTACATAGCAGATGTTTCTGGCAGTTACAATAACCATACGCTTGGGTCTTGGTTGTTTTCATCAAACAAGCCGTATCTAGTAACACTTAGGCCACCATCAAGCTTAATAGTGATAATAGAGAGAAGCATGAATAACATACTAAACATGCTAAATAACATAGCACCTACTCCCTCACAGTGACATTAAATATGCATCGAAATATAATCATTATAACTGGCACACCTGGAACCGGCAAAACTACTATCGCTATTGCCCTATCAAAACGTATCAATGCTAAACTAATAGCCGTAAATGATCTAATAAAACACAAGAAATTATACATGGGCTATTCTGATGATGGTGCAATGATGGCAAAACTCCCTGAACTAAAAAGGGAGATACTACGCGAGATTGCAAGAGAAAAAAACAAAACCGTTATCTTGGAAGGACACCTTCTATCGGATATCAGTATAAAAGGTGCATGTGTCATAGTTATGAGGGAGCATCTCAAAACACTCCTTTCCAGATTGAAAAAAAGGGGATATCCTGTATCTAAGATACGCGATAATATGGTATCTGAAGCTATCGGATACTGTAGTGATTCGTCAAGAAAACACTACGACGAAGTTCACGATGTGATGTCCGGAAAAAATGCAATAACTACTGTACTAGGGATACTAACTAACAAAAGGCAACACACAAAATCAATAGATCTTTCCTATGAACTAGAATACATGTTAAAGAAAAATCCCAAATATTTCATATAATTTTTGCATCATCAGAATTCTGCTATATCTCCAATTCTCACATGGAGTTTTTTTACCATCCCTGACTTAAGCTCTATAACAAATTTTGAATTTTTATCTGGATAATGGGTTCTGCAGTTTATCAAGGAAACACACGGATTGGCCTTCTCAACAATGTCGACAATCCTGTGCTTATCATCAAGCCACAATATATCTATGGGGAATCTCATGTTATGCATCCATATCCCATATTTCCTACTTTTTCTGAAAATGAATAGCATACCGCCTGCGTCTTTGATATTCTCTCTATACATGAGTCCAAGCATTTGCTTAAGGGCTGAATCTGCTACATCAACTTTAAAATGCACATTCTTCAATCTAATTTCGATTTTATCAAATTTCAATTTCTTATAAAGAAGTTTCGTAATACACATAGCAGGATCACTAGGCTATTGCCACACTCTGCTCATGCATGAATTGCGGCAGATAAAATCTACTTCCTGTACTTTTTCCAGTAAGTCCGCTGCCCTTCCATCCTCCAAAAGCATGGAATCCAACAATCGCCCCCGTAGTCGCACTTGTCTTTCTGTTAATGTACACGACTCCGGATTCTATCTTATCTTCAAATTCTTTTATCTCTCTCCTGTTTTTGCTATACAAACCCGCGGTAAGTCCGTACTCACTATCGTTGGCTTTTTCTATTGCCTCAGCAAATGTTTTATACGTATCTATGGCCAAAAATGGCAAAAATAGCTCTTGATGAAACAACCTATTGGTATGCTGTGCTTCCACTATCACCGGTTCTACATAAATGCCATTATCCGTATGCAGTTGGTTTCCTCCAAAAACTATTCTACCACTTGATTTCGCTTCAACTATCGATTCATCAAATCTCTTCATCGCAGTTTCGCTTATTAGTGGTCCAATATAATTTTCTTTATTCAGCGGATTTCCCACCTTCATACTTCTTGTGATATCCAATAGTCTGCTTATGAACTCTTCTTTTACAGATTCATGCACATAAACTCTGGAACAAGCGCTGCACTTCTGGCCACTGTACCCAAAAGCCGCACTTGCCACACCTTCTGCAGCACTGGCGAGATCTGCGTATTTAGATACTACTGTGGGATTTTTACCCCCCATCTCAACTATAAAAATTTTCTGCATTCCCATCGAGTAGGCCTTGGATATCATGCCCATTCCAGTGGCTTTAGATCCCGTAAATGCTATCCCATTAACTCCCTTATTCACAACCAACTCATCTCCAACCTCTGATCCTGGGCCTGTGACATAATTAAATACTCCATCAGGAACTCCCGCGTCTCTAAACACGTTGTATATCATCAATCCCGTAAGCATTGTCATGTTGTCAGTGGATGACGGTTTAAAAACTACGGTATTCCCTGTTATAAGGGCCCCGGTACTCATACCTGTAGATATTGATATTGGAAAATTGAATGGTGCTAAAACTCCAAACACGCCATATGGCATTAACCTTAATCTGGCTTTTTCAGTTGCGCTAGGAGCTCCCTGAAAACCTTTAGTTTCTGAACTATTGCCTTGTAGCTTATTTCTCCTAATAAATCCCTTGTTCCTTTCCATCTCCAACGAGTAATAATTCAAGAAATCTATTGCTTCATCTACTTCTCCAATAGATTCGTATCTCGTTTTTCCATTTTCTATGCTAAGCACTGCTGCAAGATCAAATTTTCTAGATGAGAAAATTTTCGCAGCATTTCTCATTATATTTACCCTGACCTTATAACCTGTTTCCTTCCAATCGTAAAATGCGTCATTAGCAGCTTTGATTGCAGCTCTAGCATCCTCTCTACTTCCTTTCTGAAATCTACCTATTACTCTACCATCTATTGGGGAACGTTCTTCTATATCTCCAGACGCGTAAACTTCTTTACCGTTTATAAACATCGGATGCCGTTTGCCCATCGCTGCGCCTACTTTCTCAACTGCATGATCAAATAATTCATCGAACTCTCCTTCTTTGCCTTCTTCTACAAAACTTCTGTATGTAAATTCATTCTTAAAAATACGCATAAAGACCACAAACTATACAACGATAAAAAGATATTTATTCTTAAGGATAATCATATTAGCATGGCGACAATCCAGTTGGAGGAGTTGAAAGATTCACATCAGAAAATAGACATAATCGATTTTGTAAAGGACGCAACATGGAAAGATATCCTTATGGAACTAGTAAGAAAAAACAAACTGGATCCTTGGAGTATAGATATAGTGGAAGTTATAGACAAATATCTAGAACTTGTAAAAACTCTGAAAGTAATGGATCTCAGGGTTCCTGCCAACATAATCCTTGCAGCAGCGATACTTCTAAGGCTAAAAAGCGAAGTTGTTGGTATAACCGAAGAAGTTATTGAACAGGATGAAGAACCTCAGGTATCAAGACCCGCTGTGCAGATCGAAGATCTCATACCCAAGCTTAGGCCTCCCATGAAGAGAAGAATTTCTTTAAATGAACTTATAGAGGCCATGGATGAAGCAATGAAAATAAGGGAAACAAGATCAAACAGGCAGGTAAACACAATAAGTATGCCCATACCCTTTACACATCGCGATATAGAAGAAGAAATAGAAAAGGTCTACAATGTAATAACTAAAAATGCGGATAAAAAAGGCATGATAACGTTTGCACAGCTCATAAGGGCTCTAAATACAACTAATGTATTATTGGAATTGTTTATACCCGTTCTGTTTCTTGCCAGTAAGCAAAGATTACAACTACTACAATCTGCATTCTTCGGCGAAATAATAATAGCATTGGATGTGATAAAAT
>JAJZIU010000050.1 GCA_021810455.1 Microcaldota archaeon | reverse complement strand
TTAAAAGGCATCATAAAGACGACTCCTGGATATGCTGGTGGAGTTACAAAGAATCCGAGTTATGAGGAAGTGTGTGCAGGAGATACGGGGCATGCAGAAGTTCTTCTTGTCGAATACAATAAGGAAATCTTATCCATGAATAAAATACTGGATGTGTTTTTTGAAATGCATGACCCAACATCAATAAATAAGCAAGGAGCCGATTTAGGCTCCCAGTACAGGTCTATAATACTGTACAATTCGGAATCGCAGAAGGTTGAAATAATGCAATTTATCGATAAGATCAGGGAAAATTTTGACAAACCGATAGTTACTGAGATTAAGAAGTTGGACAGATTTTATCCTGCAGAGGAATATCATAAAGAGTATTACAAGAACAACAGATTGCAACCATATTGTGTGTTTGTGATAAGACCTAAGATGAAGAAGATAGATAAAGAATTCAAAAACTTGATGAAATAGTTTTTATCCGTTTATATGATATTTATTGTAAGATGATGAGTGGTGACATGTTAGTATGCAAAGGCCTTTCAAAAAAATATGAAGATGGGCATGTAGCGCTAGATAAGCTAAACTTATCATTACCTACAAAGGGCATTTTTGCACTTATAGGAAAAAATGGGGCAGGAAAGACGACTCTCACAAGGATATTGGCAACAGAACTTATGCCAACATCAGGCAAGGCGTACATAGACGGAATGGATGTTGTAAAGGATGTGGCAAAATTGAGAGACAAAATAGCCATACTGCCACAGGAATCTAGGGCAGTGCAGTGGTTAACTCCGAAACAAACTGTTTATTCGTATTTATTGTATAGAGGGTTCGGACACAAAGAAGCGATGGAGAGAGTTGACATCGCCCTGAAGGAATTAGGTGTAGAAAATTATAAAGACACACTGAATAGATTTTTGTCAGGAGGTATGAAAAGAAAGATACTTGTAGCCACAATACTTGCATCTGATGCAAATATACTGTTTGTAGATGAACCAACAACAGGACTTGATCCGATTTCTAGAGCGGATCTTTGGAAAGTTCTTAACAAACTTAAAAAAGACCATTTCATTTTCCTTACTACCCATTATCTCGAGGAAGCAGAAAAACTCGCTGATATGATAGGCATACTGGATGAAGGGAAGATACTTGGATTAGGAACTTTGGAGGAACTTAGGAATAAGGTAAAGTACCAGTATAGCATACGCGTACTGCAGAAAAATTTTGTATTGAAAAGCAAGGTTGGTACAGTGATAAGAGGAGTTGATGGATCTATGCAGATACTAACAAGCGCAGAGGATGCAGATAGACTTTCGAGCAAACTTATAAAAGATAGGATAAAATTCTCCATAAATCCCACTTCATTGGAGGATATATTTTACTACCTTGTCAAGAAACCCATAGAGGAGGACACGTATGAAAGTTAATAAGATAAGCCAACTTTATGCATCGATATTGGTAAATGCGATCTACGCTATGAAAAATTATCCCATAACGTTGATAAACACGCTTCTTGCACCGCTTTCCATACTCATAATAATAGTACTCGTAAGCCATGGAGCGCTCCTTAGCGTTTCGATAGAGGGAGCACTGATAATGACGATGGTATCGGGAGGAGTTAGTTTACAAGGAGATCTTTCCCATTTGAAGAATGATTTCAAGTTGCAGGATATGGTGGTAAGCTCTCCTACAAGTGCATTCATGTACATGACGGGAATGGCAATTTCAGAAATAGTTTATTCGCTTCCAGCATTTATTGTGTTAATAGTGCTAGCATTCATGTTTATACACACTACAATAGTAGGAGCATTAATAATATTCGTGATATTGGCACTGATGTTTGCTTTTTCAATAGCTCTGGGTTTTCTACTTTCAACATTGAGTTCCGACATAATGCAGAACTGGGCCTTTTCCAGTATACTTTCCATAATACTCACCACGATACCACCGATATATTACACGATAAATTACATACCTTTGCCCTACAGATACATAGCATATCTCTCACCAACTACTTATGCTGCAGAGATAGTTCAGAACGCCATAGGATATCTGCCATTAAAAACATCGAATCTCATAGCGGACTGGTTGATTATCATAGCGATATCAATAGCCTTGTTCGTGATAGTGATGAAAAAGAATCGCTGGAGAGAGAGCTGAAACTCATTATTTGTTAGGAACATATGATATGAATTGGTTTACAAAGTTTTTGCTTTGATTGAGCAGGTAGTAATCGTTTTTACTATCTTTGAATCCCCAGACACCAAACTGAAGATCGTATCCTTTATAAACAGTTGATGCAAAGTACCAATACAAATCGGGCTTGTTGCCTATGTATTTTGTATTGGTAAGATTAAATCCTGTTTCGGTAAAGTTGGAAAGAGTGTACATGTAGATGTTTGTAGGTCCGAAGTGCAATCCCTCATAATCGAATGTTGAATTTTTAAGTATTGGTTCCATGTAAGGAGAGCACACTCCGGTTTTATTGACCATGGAATAATACGCACCAAGATTTGATTGATTTATGGCGAATACTAAGGCATACTCTGCAAACGGAAGTGACTGATTAAGTTTAGAAAAATTGACCATAGTATAGTTTACATTTATCCCAGGTTGTGTAAACCATTTTATGGTACCAACAGAGTTACATAAACCATTAGCATCGTAGGTAACATTGTTAAAAATGATAGAATTTGATAAAGGTGCAGCAGGTGCGTATGTTTCAAGGAAATTTCTGGCGGTTATCATATTTTGCTTTTGAGACATAACTTCTTGAGAGCCGTTTGCCGTTTTTACACCATGAGTTCCTTCCATAAAAATGTAGAGCGAAACGAGTATTACAAATACAAGTGCAAATGAGATTATTGCAGTTAAATAAATAGGATGTTTATTTAATCCTATATCAGATTTACGGCTTGTATTTTTTGAAGTTTGTTTGGTTTTGTTTTCTTTCATATAATCACATTAAGATATTTTCGTGTCAACTAGTGCGCCATTCAGCACGTACGTATTTGTGCCATTGGTGTAGATGTTGTAAACGAAGTAGTTTCCATAATCATAAGTCACGTTGTTGACTCTTGTCCATTCCTGCGTTTGAGGG
>JAJZIU010000049.1 GCA_021810455.1 Microcaldota archaeon | reverse complement strand
TTTGTAAACCCTGCTTATGTGGTCTATTGAAGGTTCAACGACAGGAAAAATGCCAACATCGTTTAGTATCTTTATGAGTTCCTGCGCCTTACCTAGAGTGTATGCACCAAAAAGCACTATGCCACTGTCAAGTTTCTTTTTTGTATACATTTGTATATTCTCGGTTACTTCATCTCTAGGATCAAAAGCAAGATCCGTTCTGTAATAAGTGGAGTCTATTATGAGGATGTCGGTTTTCATGAACTCTATCGGTTCGGCAACTTCGGAGTGCTGAAGTTGATAGTCGCCACTGTACAAAAATGTGCAACCGTCAGATTCCACGTACAGTTGTTTTGAGCCGAGTATGTGGCCTGCATTTAAAAGTTTGATCCCGTCAGCTTCTATTAGGTTTGTGGTTATTCCCTTTTTTGCTTCTATAAGATCAGCAGTAGCCTTACTGGCTATTATGTCAGAATTTTTCCTCACTCCGGACAAATGATCAGAGTGCGCATGTGAAACAAAATTCACGTTTGATGAGGAATCCTTGCGATCTAATGCTATACTAAATTTGCCAACTTCCAGTCCCATCAGTGTCGCCTGATTTCCTAAGGCAGTATAAGTTTATATATGTACTACGAATAAATTCAGTATTTGGTGTTCTTATGGTTGAAAAACTCATAATAATAGGTTCTGGTCCTGCCGGGCTTTCTGCAGCTATATACGCTTCTAGAGAAGGATTTGAACCGTTGGTAATAAGTGGGGCGACAGCTGGAGGACAATTGGAATTAACAACAACCGTTGAGAACTTTCCGGGATTTCCAGATGGAGTGCAAGGCCCTGAAATAATTAATTTGATGAAAAAACAGGCGGAGAAATTTGGCACACGCTTCGTCCAAGATGATGTCACCGACGTGGATTTTGAAAGCAATCCGAAAGTAATAACAGTTGGAGAAAAAAAATATGAAGCAAACGCAGTGATAGTTGCCACAGGTGCCAACGCAAAGATGTTGGGATTGGAATCTGAAAAGAAATTCTTCGGCAAGGGAGTATCTACATGCGCCACGTGCGATGGGCCTTTCTTCAAGAACAAAAACGTAATAGTGATAGGAGGAGGAGATACGGCAATGGAGGATTCTAACTTTTTAACAAAATTTGCAAACAGCGTAACGATAGTCCATAGAAGAGATAAACTCAGAGCTAGCAAGATAATGCAGGAAAGAACAATGAACAATGGAAAAATAAAATTGCTCTTCAATACAGTAGTTGAAGAGATCATAGGAGATGCGAGAGTGACGAGCGTCAAACTCAAGAATGTTTTAACAGACCAGGTATCATCAATGGATATAGATGGTGTATTTCTGGCTATAGGATACACGCCGAATACTAACGTGTTCAAGGACAAACTCGAACTGGATGAACAAGGATACATAGTTACAAGTGAGGAAGTAAAAACGAGTATAGAAGGCGTATTCATAGCGGGAGACGTTGCAGACAAATTTTTCAGACAGGCAATAACTGCGAGCGCAAGTGGAGTGAAGTGTGCACTGTTGGCCAGAGAGTATCTATCTGAATTGAAAGGATAAAACTAGAAAAGTCTTTTTTGCATTTCGTACTTGGTAAGCTTTGAAACGCGAACTCCGAGTTTTCTTATCTTTATGTTTTTGTTTACATGAAGATTGTAGAGTTCTAGTGCAACCCTCTTTATGTCTTCAGAATTGTTGGACGGCTTTATGCTCTTGCTCTTTAGGTGCTCGGTAAAATCATGATAGCGGACCTTTAGAGTGACTGTTCTGAAAGACAAGTTCTGCTTTGATACATCGCCCATCGTATCATCGGATAATTTTTCTATTGTTTTGGTTATGAGTGCGGTGTCGTTCGTATCGTTCTCAAACGTCACTTCCCTGCCTATCGATTTGACATCATAGTTCTCGATAATTTCACTCTCATCAATCCCATTGGCATGATTGTGGAGCTCCAGCCCCAGGCTGCCAAATTCGCCGATGAGTGTCATTATTTTTGCATGAGAAAGATCTCCTATAGTGTGGTAACCCATTCTTTCCAGTCTTTCTCCGGTTTTGGAACCCACACCGTACATTTTTCCCACAGGTATGTCGTTTAGAAATCCTTTAGCTTCAGTTTCAGAAACAATTTTTATTCCGTTTGGTTTGGCAGATTCGCATGACATCTTTGCCATGAACTTGTTGTAGCTTATCCCTACAGAGCAAGGAAGTCCGGATTTGGATTTTATTTCGGATTTTATTTTTTCCCCATATGCCATTGCTTCACCATAATCTTTCAACGAATCAATTGCAGCGTATGCTTCGTCTATGCTGACCTGTTCCATTCTGGAGCACATGTTGCGGATTATGGCCATTGCTTCCTTAGACTTGTCTTCGTAATAGAAGAAATCCGCAGGGAGATAGTTTGCATCAGGCTTTAGTTTGTAAGCGGTTGAGATGGGCATACCGCTTCGAAGACCGTACTTTCTAGCAGCATAGTTGCACGTGAGAACAACACCGCGCCCTTTGCCTTCCTTGGGATGCGCACCAACGACAGTAGGCTTGTTCTTCAGTTCGGGATTTCGAAGTTCTTCACACGCAACATAGAAATAATCCATGTCTATTAGCATTACGACTTTCATTGAAATCCTACTCGAAGACGATCTCTTCTATAGGTCCGCGCGGGGAGAGTTCGCGGAACAGTTGTGTTTCGAACTTGTACAGATTTATGTTGTTGTGTTTCCAAGTATTCTCGGCAAGACCCGCACTTTCACAAAGCAAACCTAAACATTTGTCTGCGCTCCATCTATTCTCGATTGCGAATATGGGAAGCAGTATGCCGCTGTGATATCCGTACTCAAGGTACAAGCCTTCGTGGTTAACATCTATACTTTCAATTAGTTTATCTCCTTTCTGTGTGATATGTTCCAATTTTGACAGAACATTTACACTTATAACAGTATGCTCGAATTCAAGATGCGATACCTGTACAAATCTTGGATCTTCAGTAGCAGCAGCTATTGCAGCTTGCACAACCATCTCCTTAACCGTTTCTTTGGGCCTTGGAAAACCCATGCACCCACGCAAAGCCTTTGTAGGATAGTGTTCTATGGTAACATACACCCCATGACTCTGTGTCATATCTTCAAGATGTGAGGTTATCAATTCGTTTCTGAATGATTTTA
>JAJZIU010000017.1 GCA_021810455.1 Microcaldota archaeon | reverse complement strand
TAGGACTCGGTTGACTTCTCAAGAATCTTGTTATAGAATTGTTGTGCAAGGATTAGACGTTCATCTATCTCCTCCTGCCTTGTGGCATCGGGATAGATTCTGAATTTATAGGCTCTTGTCAGTTCCATTACACCACTTTTATAGGTACATGCCAGCATTATATTCCTTACAGTGGTTCGCTTTCATCCCACTGCTAAAGCATGTGGGATTTCCAGCTCACGTTTTTAAATGTAGTTCTCGATGCTTAATAGGGATTCATGGGAATCGTGCTGCTTGCTTTTGTTTATGTTGCATACCTATTTCTCATCGGAATTGCAACACTGATAATACATACAAGGAACAACACAAAAAGCAAAAAGAGAATAGTCGACGAATTCTTCAGATACGTAAACATGGGAAGGGGAAGGCATCCGAGATTCAGCGAGCACGTAATCATGTTCTTCGTGCTTCAGCTCCTCTTCCCTTTCTTCGCCTTTTTCGTAAGCCTGATTGACTACTCAATAGCAACGTTCATTGTATTCATTGCTTATTCCTATGCAACAGAAAGGGTGAAGAGGCACAGGCACAATGGCATAAGCATAGGATACGAGTATCCGCATCCTTCAAATATGGTTGAAAAAACAACAACAGAGGGTGCAAAACTGTCAAGAGCAATCTACTCAGGGTCAAAGGGAACATACGACCTTCAGGTAAGAAGCCAGCCAAATCCCCACGTAATGATAATAGGGGAGTCGGGTTCCGGCAAATCAACTACGCAGGAAACACTGCTGATAAGATCAGTGGAAAAATACAACATTCCCTTTCTCATAATAGACTGGAACGGAACCTATGCGCATCTGAAAACCATTGCAAACGTGTGGAACGTGCCAAACTCATTGAGAATCAATCCGTTGCTTCTGAATGGAATGAGTCCCGAAAGGAGATCGGGATTGGCATCCGAAACGCTGCAGATTGCGCTGGAGCTGACGCCCCTGCAAACCCAGAGAGTGAGAAACATAATGGAGCAACTGTATGAAAACAAGAAGGATCCAGATGCGATAGATTTGTACAATGCAATTGAAAATGAAATGGACAGGGAAACATACAGAGAGATGAAACTGCAGATGAGATACATAATGGACAAACTGTCAAGAGCGTTGAACGTGTTCGGAAGCGAATCGGAAGCGTTCTGGGGAAGCGCAGGAAAGATGTGCAACGTGGTGCAATTGCAGAACCTTACGGATTCAGAAAAGACAATAGTTACTTTGTCAATAATACAAAGGATAACGGAGCAGTTTGAAGGAAACAGGGAAAACGGGATACGCTTAAACATAGCCCTGGATGATGCCTACAGGGCAATAGCAGATTATGACAACCGTGAAACCCCGATAGCAAGAATTGTCAGAGAAGGAAGAAAGTACGGATTTGCCCTGTTCATCTCAACGCAATTGCTGAACGACCTTCCAAATTCGATAGCGACAAACACGGCAGTGAAGTTCGTCCACACGTATCATGACCCTTATGCAACTGAAAGAGTACACAAAATGCTAAACATGACGGAACTGGAAAAGGACATACTTTTCAGGATGCCAAGGGGAAGCTGCTTTCTTTTCGATTCTTCGGCAATACAGAATGGAAGGCCAAACCCCATATTCTTAGAAATGGACAGGATAGAAGGCAGGGAATTGGAAAGCCTGTCAGAAAGAACGGAAAGAATAGAGATAGCACAGATGGAAACAGAGCAAAGAGTAAGAATACAAAAATCCATAAGAAGCAAACCGCACCAGGCAGAAAACCCTATCGCCCATCCAACCATGCCTGATGTCTCAGTTTACAGGTTCCTTATTTCCATGAGAGACTCGAACGGCAACGCAGAAAGATGCAACAGGATGCTCGTAAGCAAAGGCTGGGTCACAAGTCCGACGACAATCTACGGAACAAGGGGAAAGCCGTCTTTGATGCAACGCGCTGCGATGCAGGGATACATAAATGGAAATGAGTTTACAAAAAAAGCAAAAGAAATTCTTGAACCCCACATTATGGTGGTCAGACAAGGCACAAATGCAGGAGGGCAGGTGCATAAGGAACTTATGGAAAAGACAGTAGAAATGATTCAGAGCAGGGGCAACTATGCATTCGTTCCGGAAGAAAGAGATTCGTTTGATGTTGGCGAGGTAGAAGCCATAAAAGATAGAAAATCATTATGGGATACCAGAAAGCTTACAGTATACGAAATACAAACTGACGCAGAACCATCGCATATTAAAAAATGCATAAAGAAGGCAAAAAGATACAATGCAAAATTGGTAATAGTTACGAACAGCGAGAAGGTAAAGGAGTCTGTGGAAATGCAGAGCAGGGGCAGAGCAGAGTGCATAGTGATCAGGTAAACTTAGCCAAAAGACGAATTTGGACTCCACCTAAACCGGGAATTCAGGTGTAGTTTTGGAAGAAAACCCACTCGACAAACAGGACTACACCGCAAAGCAAGAGCTATAATAGAAGGTGGAGTCCAAAACCATTTTCTACGTCATTCGTCGCGCTGTAGAAATCCTCTTTCTTAGGTATGTGATTTTGTATAGACCGATACAATTTTAGAAATTTGTTTAAAAATCGCAGGTATATAACTTTTGATAAATGGAACAGTCGCCTTAAGGAGCCTGTTCAAACCCCTATAATGATGTTAGCAATGTCTTGGAATCCTACAAGTCTTCATTCGACGCTACATTAAGTTATACAGTAGGATTGAGCCATATCTGC
Organism: Microcaldota archaeon; assembly: GCA_021810455.1. Taxonomy (GTDB): domain Archaea; phylum Micrarchaeota; class Micrarchaeia; order Micrarchaeales; family CABMGC01; genus JAJZIU01. Next base: position 14,905 of record JAJZIU010000017.1, on the reverse strand, counting down.
AAAGATTTATCGAAATATCCACATGTTAAGATATAAAAGTTGCATTGTAAAATTATATGACAAGTGATATTGTTGGATGAAGACAGGAAGGAGTTGCTTGAAAAGATAAGAGACTACGCCAAAACACACAAACATGAGATTCCTGCAAATAAGGTTCCTGTAAGCGGGAAGGTGTTCGATGAAGAAGAAATTGTAAACGCAACTGATGCGATACTCGAAGGATGGTGGACAGAAGGCAAATATTGTGCAGAATTTGAAAGATCCATTGCAAGTTATATAGGATTGCCATTTGCCACAACGGTGAATTCAGGTTCTTCCGCAAATCTTGTTGCATTTTACTCGTTGACATCACACAAACTTGGAGAAAAGAGAATTAAAAAAGGAGACGAAGTAATAACGGCTGCCGCGGGTTTTCCTACAACCATAAACCCGATCATTCTGTTCGGTGCAGTACCGGTATTTCTGGATGTTGAATTAGGTACTTACAATGTCAGTGCAAGTGATGTCGAAGCTGCGATAACAAAGAAAACAAAGGCAATATTTCTGGCCCATACACTTGGAAATCCGTTCGGAGTGGAGAAACTTAGAAAAGTAGCGGATGAAAATGACGTATGGCTTATTGAAGATTCTTGTGATGCGCTAGGTTCAGAGTACAATGGTAAAAAAACGGGATCGTTTGGACATATAGCCACTTACAGTTTTTATCCTGCTCACCAGATAACAACTGCGGAAGGTGGAGCAGTATTAACAAAAAATCCAATGTTAAACAAGATAATAAGATCAATGAGAGATTGGGGACGTGATTGTTGGTGTCACACTGGACAGGAAAACACATGCCAGAAGAGATTTTCGTGGAAGTTAGGCGGTTTGCCTAAAGGCTATGATCACAAGTACATTTATTCTGAAATAGGATTCAACTTGAAGATGACCGACATCCAGGCTGCCATAGGATTCGCGCAAATCAAAAAGTTGCCGAAGTTCGTAGAAAAAAGACGTGAGAATTTTAATTACCTTAAAAATAGGTTCATTGAGGAAGGACTTGATCAGATTTTTGTACTCCCGCATGCGGAGGCCAAAGCCAATCCGTCATGGTTTGGCTTTCCATTGACAATCAAGAATGGCATAAACAGGGAAAAATTGTTAGAAGACTTGAACAAGCATGGAATTTCCACAAGATTGCTCTTTGCAGGCAACATAATCAAACAACCATATTTCACAAATAATAAGATAGATTACAGGATTTTTGACAGGTTGGAAAACAGTGATACGGTAATGGAAAAAACCTTCTGGATAGGAGTGTATCCTGCCTTAGAGAAGGAAAATCTAGAGTATTCAGTAAAGACAATTAAAAAATTGGTTTTTGGGAATGATAGATAATATTATATTCAATTGTGGCTTATAATTAGGTGATAGGAATGAAGGTCGTAATACTTGCTGGGGGATATGGCACTAGGCTTAGTGAAATAACTTCGACAATACCTAAACCAATGGTAGACATAGCTGGAAAACCGTTGTTATGGTACATCATGAACATTTACTCAAGCCAAGGATTTAATGACTTTGTAATTGCTTGTGGGTACAAAGGCGATAAAATAAAGGAATACTTCTCTAATTTGTCCAACACTACTGATGATTTTACAATAGATATGGCAAAAGGCACTAAGGATGTTGTAAAAGAGAAGACTCCAGATTGGAAAGTTACTGTTGTAGACACGGGTTTAGACACCCTCACTGGAGGCAGACTGAAAAAAGTTGCAGAATACATATCAGAAGATACATTCATGCTCACATACGGAGATGGAGTAGCAGATATAAACATAAATGGATTGTTGAGATTCCATAGATCTCATGGAAAAAAGGCAACGATAACAGCAGTCAGAATGCCGCGTTTTGGAGTTTTGCAAATAGAAAATGATGGACGTGTATCATCATTTCAGGAGAAGAGGTTGGAGCACAGCCCATTGATAAATGGGGGATTTATGGTGTTGTCTAAAAGTGTGTTGGATTACATTGACAATGACCATACACCTTTAGAGTCATTACCAATGCAAAAACTTTCAGAAGATGAAGAATTGTACGCGTATGTGCATAATGGATTCTGGAAGTGTGTAGACACATTGAGAGACAAACAAGAATTAGAGGATATTATAAAAAATAGGGAAGTAGGATTATGGAAAGATTGAAAATAGCTATAACTGGTGCTTCTGGATTCGTTGGTGCAAATCTAGTAAGATATTTTTCTGAAAAAAACGAAGTGTTTGCATTAGCGAGGAACATTAATTCTTGGAGATTAACAGATATACAAAATAAAATCAAGTTAGATATAACAAATAGAGAAAAGGTAGCAAATACATTTAAAAAAATTAAACCTGAAGTGACAATACATTGTGCAGTATATGGAGGATATCATTTTGAAAAAGATACGAGGAAAATAATAGATATAAATATAAATGGAGGTCTGAATGTTTTAGATGCATGCAAAAACAATTCTATATTCATAAATACAGGAAGCAGTTCAGAGTATGGGATTAGACACAATATAATGAAAGAGGATGACAAAGTAGCACCTAACACCGCTTACGCAATGTCAAAAGCACTGATAACAAATGTTTCCAAATCGCATGATTTTAAAGCGATAACACTTCGTCTTTTTTCAGTTTATGGCTATTACGAGGAAACACATAGATTGATTCCATCAATAATTAATGCTGCCATAAATTTCGAGACGGTGAAATTATCAAATCCAAACAACGTTAGAGATTTTGTATTTGTTGAAGATGTTTGCAGAGCTTATGATTTAGCTATAAGAAAACATAATAGATTAGATGCCGGTGATGTGTTGAATGTTGGATCTGGAAGGCAAAGCAGTGTAAGAGATATAGTAAAAATGACTGGCGTAAAAGTATCATGGTCAATCGGAGTTAGAGAAAAAGAACCAAAAAGAATATGGAAAGCAGATATAAGTGAAATAACAAAAAAACTCAATTGGAAACCAGAGAATACATTAAAGGAAGGACTTTTGAAGACTAGAAAATGGATGGAAAACAATATTGTCTTTTATGAGGTAGGGAATAGTGGAAAATACTCAAAATTTGATATTGGTAGCAAATAAACTGCGAAAGGAGTTGTTAATAAAACACTCTGTATCAAAAATGTCACATATAGGTTCGGATTTTTCTGCATTAGACATAATGATTTCTTTGTACATAGACGATATCTTAAATGCTAACGATCACTTTATTCTAAGCAAAGGCCACGCGGCGTTGGGATTGTACGCAGTTTTGCATGAGAAGGAGATTATATCAGATGAATTATATTCAACACTTGGAAAAGATGGATCAGTACTCGGTGAACATCCGATATATGGTATAGAGGGTATAGAAGTCTCCACAGGATCTTTAGGACATGGACTTTCCATTGCTGTGGGAATGGCATTGGCTAAAAATAGGAACAATGAACAAGGCCACATTTATGTATTACTAAGTGATGGGGAATGCCAGGAGGGTAGTACACTTGAGGCTATGAATTTTGGGGCAAGGTTCAAACTAAATAACATAACAGCAATAGTTGATAGTAACAGATGGCAAGCATTTGACAGAACAATATTACCTGTAGAAAAAATCAAAGAAGAATTTTTAACAGCAGGATGGGAAACTGTTACAATAAATGGCCATGATTATAAGGAATTGCATGATGCATTATCTAAGAAGGCAGAAGTGCCATTATTAATTTTAGCAAATACCATACTTGGAAAGGGTGTGAAGAGCATGGAAGATAAACTCGAATGGCACTATAAATCACCATCAGAAAAAGAAGTAAAGCATTTCGTAGAGGAGATATTATGAAAAAGGCATTCGCCGAATCGTTATTACAATTGATGGAAAATAGAAAAAAACAAAAAGGGAAGGAGGTGTATTTTATGGTAGGAGACCTAGGTTATGCTGCTTTCGAAGAAATACGGAAAAAGTATCCACGGAATTTTATCAACGCAGGCATATCTGAACAAAATATGATTGGAGTTGCATCTGGTTTTTCCCTTTTGGGGAATGATGTTTTTGTATATTCTATAATACCGTTTTTGCTGTACAGAACATTTGAACAGATAAGGAATGATATATGCTATCACAATCTACCGGTAAGGTTGATAGGAGTAGGCGCTGGACTCGCATATTCTGAAGCCGGATCTACACATCACCCTCTTGAAGATTTAAAAGTTGCAGATTCATTGCCGAATTTAACAATACTCAACCCATCAGATCCTAAAGAAGTAGAAATTTTTATGGATAAGATAAAAACGGTAAGAGGTCCTGTGTATATGCGTCTTGGTAAGAACAATGAACCCGTTTTACATTCTATGCACAATGAAATAGAAATAGGCAGAGCATTGAAACTAGTAGAGGGTGATAAGATACTAATAGTTTCAACAGGAATTTTAACAAGAGTAGCGTTGGAAGTAGCAGATATGCTAAACAAAGAAATACCAAAAAGCACAGAAGTATTGGAAATCCATACATTCAAACCATTTGATAAAGAAACGCTGTTGAGTTCTTCTGAAAATAAAGAACTGATAGTTACCATAGAGGATAATACAGGTGCACTATACGAAAAAGTCACCAGTGCAATTGCTTTTACAGGTAAGAAAAGTAGTTTGTCATTCAAATTCCCTGATGAATTCACACATTATGCAGGAACAAGAGAACACTTGTTTGATAGTTATGGGATAAATACAATAAAAATATATAACAAAATAAATGAGATTCTAAAATGAAACGCTTTTATAAAAACAAAAAAATACTAATTACGGGCCACACAGGATTCGTTGGCTCTTGGTTGACGCTCTGGTTATCCAATTCAGGAGCTGAAGTGATAGGTTTTTCGTTAAATCCACCGTCCAAACCTTATCTTTACAGGATATTGAATCTTGAAGACAAGATAACGAATATTAGAGGGGATATTAGAAATAGGAATAAGGTAGAATCTATCATAAAGGAGTACAGACCAGAAATAGTAATGCACCTGGCAGCCCAGCCGATATTATTGAAATCATACGAAGAACCAATTAATACATATCTAACGAATGTGATAGGCACTTTGAACTTGCTTGAAGCGAACAGAAAAAATGACAACTTAAAGGCGATACTGAATGTTACTTCGGACAAAGTATACGAGAATGTAAAACAAAGAAAGGGATATGTTGAAGAAAATAAGTTGGGAGGTTATGATCCGTACAGTTCAAGCAAGTCATGTTCAGAAATTGTTACAAATGCTTACAAAAATAGTTTTTATAATGAAATAGGAGTAGCTACGGCAAGGGCAGGAAACATAATCGGAGGAGGAGATTGGGGGGAAAACAGGCTTGTGCCAGGATTGGTAGAATCCTCAATAAACAAAAAACGGATTTTTATAAGGCATCCGAAAAGCATAAGACCGTGGACGCACATTTTTGACATACTAAACGGATACCTAACATTAACCAATGCAGCGTATAATAACCCAGAAAAATATTCGGATTCATGGAACTTCTCTACAAAATACAGAAAGTCAGTAAGAGATGTCATAAACGAATTTTCAAAATACTTCAAAATAAACTATAAAATAAAAGCAGACGTCAGGCACGAAGAGGACATTCTCTTGCTTAATTCAGTAAAGGCAAGGAGACTTCTTGGCTGGAAATCAAAGGTTGGCTTTGAAGAAGCAGTCAGATTAACTGCGGAGTGGTACAACAATTTTTATAATAACAGAAAAGATATCTACGAATATTCAGTAGGACAATTGGCTAAATTCGAGAAAGGATTGAATGGATAAACTTGGAATTTACATACCTACTTATAACAGGCCAGATGAATTGGGAGAATGCCTAAATTCATTCATACCTCAGTTAAGACCTTTTGGATTCCCGATTTACATTTCGGATAATAGTACAGATGATAAAACAGAAAAAATGGTAATGAAAATCAAGAAACGTTATCCTAGGATTTATTACAGGAAAAATGCTTACATGAAATACGGAAGAATCTATGCTACGAACCTGAAAAGCGTTTTGGAAATGGGAAATACAGAATTCGTATGGTTCTTTTCAGATGACGATGCAATAAAGAAGAATGCGATAATTAAGATAGTAATGAACTTGGATACAGAAGATTTTTTACAGATAAATTGTGGGGTCTACTCTAAAAATCTTAGAAAGATAAGAGTAAATAGACTTATAAAAAAGTACAACGATGAGGCGTATGATAGTCCAGAATCGGCATTGATCGGTATGATACATGAAGGATATTATGCGTATATTGCACATATGATTATAAAGAAAAAAATAATAGATGCTGAAATTGCAGATATAGATATAAAACAGTCAAATCTTGATTATTTACACACGGTACTTTTTTATAGAGGCATAGTAAATAAAAAAAGTAAAGGGATTTTTATAGCAAGACCATTAATTAAAGAAAGATCTGAGAATGCAACAAGATTTGATATGGCACTTATAAATATATATATTAAAAGTATGGATAAAACCATCAATATGTTGAATGGTTATTACCCAGCTATTATAATAAATAAAATGAGGAAATCGAGGAGTTTACGCCACATGTTGCCATTAATAACAAAAGTAAAATTGGAGGGAATGGATTATTACAGGTATTTTTCAGTTGTTGTTAGTTTAAATATTGGCATTGTACCAAAGGTAATATTGTTAGTATACGCCCTTATCCCTAACCCTATAATAAACTTCTTAAGAAAAATAATACAAGTGATTTTACGAAGAGAATATTATTGACAGGATCTACAGGGTTTATTGGAAAGGAACTAGTAAAGAAACTCTTAGATAAAGATTACGAAGTCCATACTCTTGAAAGGTATGTTACTGGGAGGTATTCGTTGGATTCTGATTCAAACATGAAGGTACATTATGCAGAACTTTCAGATTACCCGGCAGTAAGACGTGTAGTTGAGGAAGTGCAGCCAGAGTATTGTATACATACTGCAGCAATAAGTGCAGTAAGCTTTAGTTATGATCATTACATAGAAGTAAGTAAAGCAAATTATATCGGGACTATTAATTTGGCTGAAGCATGTTATAGAGAGGTTAATGATTTTAAACAGTTCTTAATGGCGGGAACAAGCGAAGAATATGGCATGAGCCTCCTATCTGCAGATAAAAAGATAACTGAGAGTTATGATTTAAAACCAAATAGCCCATACGCTGTTGCGAAAGTTGCAAGTGATTTGTATTTGAGATACATGCATATGGCATACGAATTCCCATATACATTACTAAGACCATTCAATACTTATGGGAGAAAAGACAACGCACATTTCTTCATAGAAAGAACCATAACACAGATGTTAAAGCAAAACGAAGTTTATCTTGGAGATCCGAATACCATCAGAGATTGGATTTATGTTGATGACCACGTTGAAGGTTATCTGAAGGCGCTCGGCAACAAAAAGGCAATAGGACAAGAGATACAGCTTTGCACAGGAAAAGGGTACACAACTAAGGAAACGGCTGAAACGATAGCCAAATTGGTCGGATTTAAAGGGAAAATAGAATGGGGATCAACCCAACACAGACCACTCGATGCAAAGGTATTGATAGGGGATTATTCGAAGGCTAAAGAGTTGCTTGATTGGGAACCAAGATATACTTTGCAACAAGGATTAGAAAAAACAATCGAATATTGGAGAAAACACATTTGAAGTAATATATCATTGGTTGAATATATGGATTTAGATACTATTAACAAAAATGCATATATACTTTTTTTTGAGTATGATAATACAATCCAGGATCTGTTAAAACGAGAGTATAAACATTTATATTGTGTTTCAACAGACAAAAAGATATACGATTCGCCAAACTATACGCAAATAAAATATTTATGGACATCTAATCTAGTAAGTACTCATTTTCCAGATTCATTTTTTGATGTTGTTATAAATTCTCATTCGGACAAAGAAGGAGAAAGAATAACAAGAAATGGTGGATTTTATACAGATAAACACGGAGTAAAACACATAGTGAAAAAAAAGGAAGGAAAAATACTGCCAAAAGACATTAATGTGATATTATCAACTTTGGGAAAATTCGAAGGCATAGCGCATACTACAGAGAATATGAAGAAAAATCTCTTAGAATATGGGGTACAGGCACATCTTTACAAAAAGCTAGAGGACGCAGATAACAAAAATGTGACAATTGTAGAATGGGAACCATTTCTTTATCCTGAAATACCGAAAGATAGGCATGCGATAATTGAGCTACATACATATCCATCTTCATTTAAAGTATCAAGTAAAAGTAGTAAGTTGAGATACTATGTAAAATCAAGATTAGAATATCTTAAAACGATGGATTTTAGAAGTTTTTTTCTTTGGTTCGTTGATTACATTGTTGGCAAAACTGAAATACCTTTAGATTGGGAATCCTCTAAGAAAGAATTAGAAAAACATACCCTACTTGTAAGGAATAATGAACTTGCTGAGTTTTCAGGTATTAAAGAATATTATCTTATGCCCCATTGTATTGTGAAAAATAACAAAATAATGTCAAAAAATAATAACAAATTGTTTATTGGAACTTATGGTTTTGCTGCTCCATACAAAAATTTTGAAGCGGTTTGTGAAGTTGCATTGAAACTTGATATTAAAGCATTGTTGTTACTCAGTACAAATAGTTTAAATTCAAGAAGTGTGGATTCTACTGCTAGATATGCAACACTATTATATAATAGGTATAATGGAAGAGGTAAAATAACAATTAAACTAGGTCAATTTTCATTTGATGAACTAAAAAAAGAACTGTATGATTGTACGCACCTCTTTGCACCACAACATAATGTTTACAATGTAAGCAGTTCTATGAGATTCATGGTAAGTCTTGGAAAACCAGTAATAGCCACAGATTCAATGCAATCCAGAGAAGCGCAGGTTTTGCGCGTGAATTCATTAAATGAAATAACAATATCTTATTTAAATTCTACTAGAAATATAAGAATAAATCAAGATGATGGAACAAGGTATTTATGTAAATATTTACAATATCACGTGTGGAAATATGATAGAAAATAGTGAAATATTAGTAACTGGTGGCGGAGGGTTTTTGGGCCGACATGTAGTGAATAACTTATTAGAAAGAGGAGTACCTAAAGAAAAAATAACTATACCAAGATCTAAAACAACGAATTTAACTGATTTAGATAACTGCAAAAAAGTAGTTAAAGACAAAGATATAGTAATACACATTGCAGGCAGGATAGGTGGAATTGCATTTAATCAGAAATATCCTGCTGAAATATTCTATGAGAACGCCATAATGGGTTTGCAACTAATCGAAGCTGCACGTAATGCAGATGTTAAAAAATTTGTTATTATAGGAACTACCTGTTCATTTCCTAAATTCGCTCCGATTCCATTCAAAGAAGAAGATATTTGGAATGGATATCCTGCTGAAGAAACAGCACCTTATGGCATTGCTAAAAAGATGCTTATTGTACAAGCACAAACTTACAAAGAACAATACGGATTTAATGCAATTTCACTTATACCTACAAATCTTTATGGGAAATATGATAATTTTGGATCTGAACATTCACATGTGATTCCTGCATTAATAGAAAGAATTTACAAAGCCAAAATAAATAATATGAAAGAAGTAGCGATTTGGGGCACTGGAAAGGCAACTAGAGAGTTTTTATATGCTGAAGATGCAGCAGAAGGAATTATTTTGGCTACTGAAAAATATAATAAAACAGATCCCGTAAATTTAGGCACAGGAGTTGAGACTAGCATAGTGGACATCGTTAATGTAATAAGTAAAATAATTGGTTTTGATGGAGGAATAAGATGGGATTCTAATAGACCTGACGGCACACCGCGAAGATGTTTAGATGTAAGAAAGGCTTACAAAGAATTTGGATTTGAAGCAAAAACGGATTTGGAAGCTGGATTAAGAAAAACAATTGAATGGTATAAGTCCACAATATAAAAATTAGTTATAATTTTTTAGTCATTTAAAAATTTAATATTTGATTTGTTAAGTATTGCATAGACAAACCCATCAAAGATACCAGATGCCAGGCTTTTACATATACTTAGTTTTCCTTGTTTTGAGTATCTGTTTTCCTCAAATATTATATTTAAGTAAAAAGCAACGTATACTGGCAAAGAAATAGTAAATGTTATTCGTCCGAGTAAAGAATCGTATCGATATTCATTTATAATTTTATTGCGCATTATATTATACATTCTCATTTTATTTACCCTATTTTCCCAACCTGTAGAAGATGAGATATCTCGTTTATGGTATACTTTTGCATCAGGATTTATTATAATTTTGTAACCGAGTCGCCTAACCCTACATTCGAAATTCTCATCTTCACCTATGAAAGGCACTGTCAAATCCCATAATCCAGTTTTTTTTGCAATGTCTCTCCTAAACATAAATGCATTAGTATAACTATCTACCTCTTGATTGTGTTTTATTTGACATTTCCATTTTTCATTCATATATATGAACTTGTATCTACGCATGAATAAAGTTTTGTTTGCCCCAGCATGCATTATAATATCAGGCCTTGAGAAGTAAAAAGCAATAGGACCTACTATACCTACATCTTTACATTCTTTGAAGCTTTCAGTTAATTTATGTATACAACCCTTATCCACGACATTATCATCAGCAAGTATAAAAATATAACTCCCTTTAGATAAAAGTATTGCATTGTCTACAGTTACCGAGAGCAGACTTTCTTTTTTGTTTCTCAGATACTTAAAATTTTTGAGATTTTTATATTTTTCAATGGCTTTGTCGGTACCGTCAGTTGATGCATCGTCAGAAACTATTATTTCAAAATTTTTGTAAGTGCTCTCCAGAACAGAGTCTATGCACTCAATAAGCATTTTTTTTCTGTTGAATGTAGGTATTACAACTGAAACTAAGTTCTCGTTTTTCATTTGATCATCTACCCATAATATAACCAGTAATATAGGAAATTCCCTTCAGGCTTAATAAGATATGACTTGATAGTACCATCTTAAATGACTTCGAATGCAAACTGCCGGAACGCAACTTTACTTTCTGAGTTACCAGGCCAGTATAAAGGTTTTTTTTATAGAATTGTTTTGCAGTGGCTCCGTATTTGTAGTTATGTTTAAAAACATCGCTTATCCCTTTTGGATCATTATGATAAACGGCATTATCAAGAAATCCTACCTTCTTTGATATCTTACATGCTTCATAATATATTATTGCATCATCAAAGATGACAACATCGTGAAGTTTCTTGATGTCTATTCTCTTGAACGTTTCCTTGAGAATGTTTTTCCAGAAGATCCTTGGAATCATAACGCCTCTCACGGGATTTAATTGCTCTTTTCTTAGAGATTGTATCAGCCTACGATCTTGATCTGCAAGCTTCTGCATCAGTGTAGTAGGTTTGTATCCGAATTCCTCCATCACGATCATATCATAATTATCTGCCATCTTTACGGCTCTCAAAATCGCATTTGAAGTTTTTAGGATTTGATCGGAATCAAGATAAAGTATTATTTCTCCTTTTGATTTTTCAAATCCCAAATACCTAGCTCCCAATAATTTCCACTTGGTTTTTACAATCTTGCAGTCATACTCTTTTGCTATTTTTAAAGTATTATCTTTTGAAAAACTATCCACAATTATTGTTTCTATGCAAGGATAAGTCTGTTTTTTAACAGATTCCAAGCACTGTTTAAGTGCACTTTCTGAATTTAGGGTAGGGATTATTATAGAAACTAGGTTCTTAGACATTTTATCAATATGCATTATTTAGTATTTTTAGCTATCAAATATTAAAATGTAAGCGTTCAGTTTATTTTCCTTTTGTTGAGCAGTGCTATCTTCATGGATTTAATAGGCAGGCAAAGGATAAAAACAGCATAGACACAGGGGGAGTTAAAACTTTCCTTGTACGTGCCTAATTATCTTTGCAGAAACGCCAGGGCTGAAAATCATAAAGTATTAACCGCTAACGCTAATCAAATCCTGTTAATAAGGCAGGGGTGTGCAGCAAAGTCCAAACGCCGCATTGGAAGGCAGGGATTTTTTGAATCATAATGTATAAAGTATTGTAAGAACAAAGATGAGTATGATTTTATGGTGTCGTTTAAGATAATCGGCGTAATAGTGGCCGTCATAGCAATCGTTTTCGCGGTCGTGGTTCTGGGAGGTTTCGTTGGAAAGCAGGGTGTGCCTGCAGTGCCTTTGACTACAGCACCTGTACAGAACCCCACTGCCGCAAGCACAACAATACCTGCTTCGCCAACACAGCCATACATTACCGAAACACAGGCTGAAGGATTCGTAGGCCCTGTGCAGACGAGCAGCATAAAGGTGCTTAACACCTCCGCATCAATCGCCAAATTCAGCCAAAACCTAGTAGCAAATGCAAGCGCAGTGTGGATGGCAATCTATGCCGGTGCGCATAACGCCACCATCAGCGAAGTAGTCGTAGAGGCAATGAATTCCAGCAAGGCACAGGCCATGTATAGTTTAATGACAGCAAATGCGCAATATCATCCTAACTACAACTTTGGCACGTATGACAACATGTCATACCTCGAGGTACCATACAACCTGACCGAACACCAAGCTGGGTTCTTGGCCATGAAGGGGCGCTATGACCTATTTGCATTCGTAACAAATGAAAGTACGGTGAACGTTACCAGTCTAGTGCATGTGGTAGCAAGAGACCTGAATTGATAGCCTATTAGCATATAGGCTCCGGCGGGATATCTTGAGTGGCAGTCTCCATACCGACAAAATATATCGACACTATCTTTTCAGCCCTTGTCAAATACACAATTAGTGATAAACATGCAGATTATCACATTCGAGAAAAACTTCCAAAATCAGATAGAATTTATTTGACAAGAATGTTAAGCCGGCTTCTTGCCTTCCAATAAAAGAACAGGTGCAGGTATTATCCGTATCAATCCTTCTTGGATCCTTATCGTATCTTCTCTATCGAATGACGCGATAATTCCTTCAGACACCTGGAATTTGTGCATGAATGCGGAAAGGCCTTCAGTAGATATTTTGCCATATTTTATTTCTATAGGCACAGGTACCTTTTTGCCGAGTACAACATCCACTTCGTTCTTGTACACATCTCGCCAGAAGAACTCGGCACCCAATCGGGTCACAAGCAACCATTCGAATGCTTTTGATTGCGATTCCTTGTCCGTGCCAAAAGAAAGATCTACGGATATTATGGCTGGGTAATATTTTTTGAGTTTTCTTTCCGTTTTCCTCCCGTTTCTGGAATAATTATAAAGCTTTTTTACAAGTTGGGATTCCTCAAGATAGGTTATGTAGTTGGAGAGCGTCTGGCGTGTTACCTTCAATTCTGAAGCGAGTCCAGAGAGTTCTATAAGCTGCCCGGGTTCATCCATTAGAAGGTTGATTAACGATTCGAGAACGCCGAGCTCACCTATCTTGAAAAGCTGTGGAATATCCTTGTATACCACCTTGTCAATTATCCCTTCTCTTATGTATTTTCGGATTAGTTCCTTATCTTTTACATCCACCAATTCGGGAAAACCTTGCGTGTGCATATATTCTTTGAATAAGCGCATTCGTTCTTCTTGATGCAGATTGGGATGTTCAACGAGTGTCTTCTTCCCTCTGAACAACAAAAACTCCTTGAATGATAATTGATTAACGTTAAACGTGAAAATTCTTCCGGCGAGGCTTTCCTTCGCACGCTTTTTGAGAAAGAGGGATTCGGAGCCAGACAAGATGATTTTTATCCGGTTTTTATATAGATCGTAGAGCACCTTGACCTTATTCTGCCAATCATCGATCTTTTGGATCTCGTCCAAAAGGAAAAGATAATTTCCTTCGCGAATGTCGAAGCCGTGGATTTTTTCATATTCCTTTACTATCTGCATCGGTTCCACATCCTTAAAGTCATCAAACGAGAAATACAGCACTCGGATAGGGGGCATGCCGTTTGTTATATAATCCTCGGCGATCTTTAGCATCAGGGTGCTCTTCCCGACTCTTCTTAGCCCGGTAAGTGCAATCATCATCGGCAGTTTGAAGCAGGATCTAATCCCCGCATACACTTCACGCTCTTGGTACACAACCGAGAATTTCCGCTCCCACCACGGATTAAAGCTCCTAAGCGCATCTCCAATTTTGGTCATGAGTACTTAACCTATTATATATTATAGGTTAATTATAATTAACAAGTTATAAATAGCTTTCGAGATCATCAAGTTTATTTACTAATGAATGTCAAATTAGTAGATAAGTACACTTTTTTGTTAGATGCGTAAACACAAACAGGGTTTTGAAGGCCTTGTGCTGCGTGGGTGGGGCCGTAACGCAGCAAAGGCTGTCTTCATCCCTTAATGCGCTACTCCGTGCCCACATTTGCATTACTTTTGATTGAACGGCGATACGCTTCGTATTCGTCAGCGTATATTATGCGCCACGAGTTGGCACTTTCTCGTACGAATACGCATGGTCTATCGTCATCAGACTCAGCATTTTTTGAGAAAATAGCCAAGTCATCGCCTTTTGTACTGGACATGGCTTGCGAGCCTGAAACAACGCCCAACTTTGTTGTTTATGTACCTTGCAATCCTCCTGTGGTTTTCGCCACCGTCGGATCGTGCCCTCACTACAAAGCCATACATACCAGTTGTAAGAAACACTTCATCTATATCTTCCAACTTCAGTAACTCTTCAACAGATTTGTGTGCATCAAAGCTACGCTCCGGCTTAACAAAAAACAAATCACACATCTGTCCGTCCTTCTTTATTCTCATCCCATTGTTTTTATTCCCCATTGTATCTGACCTTTTGCTTCCCACTTAAGCATAAAAGGAATTGGAATGGCCGAAAAAGAACGATCGGGGT
>JAJZIU010000048.1 GCA_021810455.1 Microcaldota archaeon | reverse complement strand
ACATGTACGAATAGAATGGATCGAATGTATAGAGAATTCCCATTATGACATTCCCGAGAAACAAACCAACACTTCTAGAAGAAGTTAGATAGCCCAATACCTTGCTTGTACTGCTCTTTGAAGCTATGACTGAGAGTATTGTTGGCTCAAGTGTTTCTATGACTCCCAATGCGATTCCCATCATCGCAACAGCTACCAATGAGAACAGTATGTGAAAATGCATTACGTACGATACTCCTATCACGAGGGAACCAAAGGATGCAAGAGCATAACCTAAAATCGACAGGCTCTTTACCGGATTTCTCTTTTTTAGTTTTACTCCTATCGTGTATCCGGATATTGCTGATACTGCGAGATAAATGAGATAAGATCCTATACCATACATGTCTGTAGAACCTTGCGCTATGGTGAGTATTGGAAATCCAAGACTGTAGAAACTGAATCCGTACAGCGATGTTGCGAGCAGAACTCCCGCTACCGTGTGTGTATTAATCACGTTTCCCAGATCTGCCTTCAGTGTACTTTTATTAAGCGTGTTTTTCAACCTCGGTCTGACTGGAAAAAGAAACAGCGTTGATATCAATATCGGTATCGCTGTTATCAATAAGATTGTCTGTAGTTGCCATCCGAGATAAAGAAGCACGATTACATAAGCAACAGCTATTGCACCACCGCCAATGTCAAACACGTGAAGCAATCCGAATGCCCTGCTTCTATTCCTTTTTGTTGTAGATTCGCTAAGCAACGCCCTTCTGGCTGGCGTCCTAAAATTTCTAGCCCACCATCCTCCTGAAAATAATCCTACTGCTTCTGTGTAGTTTATCGACAAACCCGTTAATGATAAAAATGGTATGAAAACATTTCCAAGCATTGCGATCTTCTTCCTTCCAAACCTGTCTCCGAGAATCCCGCCAACATATCCGAACAAAGATCCTACCCCATATGCTATCGCATAAGCCAAACCAAGCATGTAAACAGGAGCATGAAAGATCAGTACTAACAGTATTGGGAAACCTGCTGTCACTGCCTGATACCCCAAATCTGCGAAGAAAGCAGACAAACTGAGTGAAATCACATTTCTGTTTATCCACCATTTTGTTGTCATAAACAATCAAGCTATCGTAGTATGCATGAATAAAATTAAGAAGCCTTGGTTATATACCCAAGGCGTTTAAATTTTGAATAAACAAAGACACTTGCATATCGTGATATGCCAACGTCCGGAATCAATATCAAGATAATTTATTTACCGCCTATCTTGAACATCTTTGTACCGCACACTGGGCACGTTCCGGTGGTTGCTTTCTTTCCGTTCTTCATAGTAACTTCCTTAGCGTTGTTCATTTCCCTCTTCTGTTTACACTTAACACAATATGCTTCCATTCAGGTCACCATATTAGATTATTTTGAATACACGTATAGCTTAATATTACTTTCTTGCGTGCTAACTCTACAGCGTGATATGCATGAAAATAGGTTTTATAGGTTTGGGGCAGATGGGAACGCCGATGTGCAGGAACATTATAAATGCAGGCAATGAGGTAGTTGTGTATAATAGAACCATAGAAAAAACAAAGGTTTTTCAAGGCATCGCTGAGATAGCAGAAGATCCTGTGCAATTGGCTTTGAATTGTGATGTAATAGCCCTAATGCTGACAAATTCTGAAGCTGTTTCCGAGGTCTTATTTGATTGGAAAATCGCAGATAACCTCACTACCGGAAAGGTGGTAATAGATTTTAGCACCATATCTCCATATGACTCTATACGTTTTTCAGAGAAAGTACGGGAAAAAGGAGCAGAGTATCTTGATTCTCCAGTAATAGGCAGTACTCCTTCTGCTGAAACGGGTTCTTTAACAGTTGTTGTTGGAGGTAAAAAAGATGTTTTTGAAAAACACATAAATATAATCAAATCCATAGGCAAAAACGTATTTTACATAGGGCAGAATGGGAGTGGTCTTTTTATCAAGATGATAAACAACATGGTCATGGGTGTAAATCTGGCAGCTCTGGCTGAAGCTCTTGCTCTTGGTAACTCTATGGGTTTTGACAATCAGAAATTGCTTGACATTCTTTCACTGGGTGGTGCTGGTTCCAAAGTGCTGGAACTGAAAAAGGAGAAATTATCAAAACTTGATTTTTCCCCGCAATTCAAACTTGAGCATCAGGCGAAGGACATGTTTTACGCTATAGAAATAGCAAGAAAGCAAAACGTGGGAGTGCCAATATCCTCTATCACATCGCAGCTTTATTCGTCTTCTATAAAGCGTAAATTTGGTTCAATGGATATGTCTGCAATCTATTCATTATTCAAACTCATTAATGGTGATGATACTCACTGATGCGGTTCATGGAGTTTTGTATCAACTCTCAAAGCACCTTTCTTATCCATAATCATGTAAACCATGATTCCTGAAACCGGCAATGCAAGACCTAGCGCAGCACTAAAGGGATCAAACTGCGTAAGCAAAAGCAAGCAGGTCAGAACTCCTATTACTCCTGTTACCGAAATCTTTCCTATATTCAACGGAACTTTAAACGGCCTTTTTACGTTAGGCGCAACGCGTCTGAGGTGCAACAGTGACAGATTAACCAACGTGAATACGATCAATGAACCAAAACTTGTTACTTCTGCTATTGTACTTATCGATCCTATTGATAGAAAAGCCAGTGCGATAGCCAATATGAAAATTGATGCTGCGTAAGGAGCTCTCTCCTTGTTAAGTTTTCCAAGAATCTTTGGCAATGCTCCGGCCCTAGACATTCCGAAAACTATTCTTGAACCGACTATCAGGAGTACCAAAGATGTGTTGAATGTGGTGAGCAAAGCAAAAATAACCAAAACCAGGAATGCTCCACTACCTATTGTAACTGAAGCCGCAGCTGCCAGTGGGGCCGTAGACATCGATAATTGATTCCACGGAAGAAGGCTAACTGCTGCAATTCCAACAAGAACATAAAGCAACGTAGACAAAAGCAATGATATCAGAAGCCCTTTAGGTATGAGTTTTTCTGGATTCTTAGTCTCTTCTGCAAGATTTGTTATATTGTCAAAACCTATGAATGCAAAGAACACCAATATCGAAGCAGCTACTATTCCGTGAAAGCCGTCTGGGGAGTAAGTGTAATCAACACTGCCAAACCTCCCTACTCCTGCCAAAACTACAACGATCAATCCTAGAACCGCTACCACACTCAATACTG
>JAJZIU010000047.1 GCA_021810455.1 Microcaldota archaeon | reverse complement strand
TGGTGTTGCACATACCGACAGATAAGGAATATCATGTATTAAACATATCACATGCTTTGGCGATAGTGTTATACTCATTGAAGAGGAAGGAGTTCGTGTATAAAAAATCGGAGATTGAAAAACCAAATCCCAGAGAAATAAAGTTGCTTTTTGAAGTGTTTGGAAATAATATAAAGGATAAAAAAATAAGAGATAGGAAAATGGTTAGAAGGATTTTCGAAAGAGTGATAAGAAACGCACAGCTCAGCAAAGAAGAGCTGCACGCACTGATAACAGCCTTAAAATGACTACCTTTCCTGCTTCTTTCTTTTTATTATCTTTATCTTAGTAGGAGTTAGAAGGACCCTGCTTTCGTCTATCTGGCCTATATCGCCGTTGTTCTTTTCTACAAAAGTCTTCAACTTTGATATTATGTTGTTCCTTGTTGTAGGCCTCTTGTTAAGCTCAGATATATCAAGCAGTATTATGTTCCTTTTTGAGAGTTCCTCTTCAATAGGCTCGACATCATCCTCACTTACGGCGGTGACCGGTTTTATGTACATGTCAGCAGGTTCGTGAAGTATATCAACTTCATCCATCTCCGCAGAATTCATATATTCCTCAATGTTGAGGTTCTTTGATGAGCCAAATGCTTGACCTAGTTTGTCAAATACTCCCATTTTATCGCCGAATTATCTAGATACTATAATGTACGTAAGACTTTAAAAATGTTCCTGTAGTTTGGCTTTGTATTCGTATATTACACTATTGACAATTGGCCCAGTATTTTATCGGTTATATCTTTGCCAAACAGCTTTTCAACGGTTTTACGCGAGGTAGGTTTCCTGAGATCTTCGACAGTTTTTATTCCTTGCCCGAAAAGCATACGGGCCCTTACGCGTCCTATCTGTTCAAGTCTTACAAGATCTAACAATTCACGTTTTATTCCGTATTTCACACGAACTCTGAGTTCAAGCAGGTTTATGCCTTTTATTTTGACAAGTTTAGCAAGTTCCATTGATGAGTAAAGCATCCAATCTGCGTTTGTAAGCTTCGAATAGAGTGCACCTGGGGTTTCGTTGTATTTTTTCTGAAGTGATTGTTCATTGATTTCGTTTATCCAGTCTCTGAGCATCAGTGCGGTGCTAAAAGGCTTTTCGGGTTCGTAGTAGCTTTCCTCCATACTACTCTCAAGAAGATCGTAGTAGTGAACAAAAAGTTCCTCGGCTTCCTCCGTGACTCTGCAGTAAGGGCGCATCTCGGATGTATTTGCAACCATGAATAAAAGGCCAAGATCGTCATCCACCTTTGGAAGCGTGTCTATGATCCATTTAGCAGATACGGGATTTAAGTATAATTCACTTACTCTTCTGCCTATGCGGGTAGCTTCATAAGCTCCATCAGACTCTGTGATGAACTTCCAATCCTCAAGTTCGTCAAGCACATCGTCGACTATACGTTTGAGTTCTGAAGTGCTGTTGTAATTGAATCCATAGAAAGTTTCGGTAAGGAAATCCAGTATAGACTCTCTTCTTTTGAGAAAATTGCCAGCTATGAATGAGAGTGCATGCATCCTTAGAACAGGTTCGACACCAAGTTTGGATAATATAGGTTCTGGAGAAGAGCGTATGTATCTGCGCATTAGGTTTTGGGCGCTTTCCTCATCTTTTGCTATCAAAAGCGCCCTGCCTTCCTTATCGTATCTGGGTCTTCCTGCACGTCCAAATAATTGAAGTACTTCATTTATGCCCATGTACTCTGATCCAGACATTTGATTGTATCTTGTTATGTCCCTAACAAGTACGGTATGAGCAGGTAGATTTACCCCTAGACCAAGAGTGGTTGTAGAGCATATTGCTTTTATGTTGTTGTTACGAAATGCTTCCTCGATTATGGATCTTTGCGAATTAACCAATCCGCCATGGTGAAATGCTATCCCCTTCTTTGAAAGTCTCGAAAGCTTCTCGCATTGTGAAGTGGGTTTGTCGAGAGCATGAAGTATCTCATCGCTAGTTTTTTCGAGTGATTGCTTATTAGTGTCATAGATGTACTTCTCGGTTATTTCAGAAAGTCTTTCTGCTCCGGCTTCAGCGTTGCGTTTTGTTGCGTAAAAGATTATCAATTGTTTACCCATGTTGAGAGTGTCTTCCACAACACGTATTTCAGGTATTTTGTTTGAACCTTTGAGATTTTCTTCATGATCCTCGTAAAGAATTTTGCCATCGAAAGTTATTCCTTTGTGAAGAGGGACAGGCCTGTAATTGCTTTCTACAAACTCTGCATTTAGCCATTCACTAAGTTCTGATGCATTGCCAACAGTTGCGCTTAGTGCAACTATCTGAGTGTTCTTGCACGTGCGTTTGAGCCTTGTTATGAGCACCTCAAGAGTAGGGCCCCTGTTAGGATCGTCTATCATGTGCACTTCGTCGAAAATGATGCAGCCGACATAATTTAACCATGGCATTCCGTGTCTCATTAAACTGTCAAACTTCTCAGTAGAAACAAATATTACGTCATATTTTTCCAACCACATATCAACGGAATCTAGATCTCCCATGGATATGGCAATTTTGAGAAAAGGGTATGCGTTTTTGATTTCGTTGTATTTTTCATTTACGAGGGCACGCATTGGAGCAACGTATATGCACTTTGTCCTATCCCAAAGCACAGATTTCATCATTGCAAGCTCTGCTATGAAGGTCTTTCCGCTGGCGGTTGGTGCCGAGATTACTATGCTTCTGTTTTTAAGCAATCCACTCCGTATCGCAAGAACCTGTGGAGGAGTAAGTTCCTTTATGTTTCGCTCTATCGCAGAATCTATAAGTTCCTGTGGAACCATGCCCTTAAGTTCGTATATCTCCATCGCAGTTACTTAGTATGTTTTAATATAAAACAGTTAGGCAACTAATCCTAAACAATAATAATCTTAGGTGTGCAATAAATAGCAAGCCCTGGTAGCTCAGTGGTAGAGCGCCTGTCTTGTAAACCCGTAATGGAGAAACAGGAAAACAGGAGGGCGAGGGTTCGATCCCCTCTCAGGGCTTCTTCAGATTAAATCAGTAGATTTTGTCAGACACGTATAATCCCAATCTATAACCAGTTACACAGCATTGATTTCAAAGATCAATGACATAGTAGCAGCAAATTTGTTATAACTGATTTTTGGGATTTGAATAATAGATTGGTTATACATTTGTTATGATGATTTGTTTATTCCGAGATATCTCATCAATAAATGCAATGGGTTACCGAAGTATGCCAGTATACTGTTTATATAACCACCGAAGAGTATGAATATCATAATCATGAAAGCAAGTATTACAAGTATGCCTATTGATGTTGG
>JAJZIU010000016.1 GCA_021810455.1 Microcaldota archaeon | reverse complement strand
CATCGAGAGTTACTGTTGCGATATTGGGATTTTCGATAGTAGCTTACACATTCGGTCTTAGGCATGCTTTCGATGCGGACCATATCGCCGCCATAGATAACGTAGTTAGAAAGCTTACTTATGAAAAAAAGGAGTCATGGAATACTGGATTTTTCTTCTCCGCAGGCCACTCCACCATAGTTATGATAATGGCAGTTATTGTTGTTTTTGCAGTTGGTGGTACTGCGCGATTGATTCCCAAGATAGGTAATTTAGGAACGTTACTAGGCACATCCATATCTGCATTGTTTCTTTTTGTAATAGCAGCAGTGAACATCGTACTTTTGACAAAGTATGTAAGAAACTATGGAAATAATACAACTAGATCAGAAGGCAGGATTGGGGGATTGATGTCGCAAATTTTCGGGAGATTTTTCGTACACATAGACGCTAGCTGGAAGATCTACCCTATTGGAGTGTTGTTTGGTTTAGGATTTGACACAGCAAGTGAAATATCCCTACTTGCAATATCCGCTATGGCGATCCATAGCATGCCGATCATCAATGTATTAATGTTGCCCGTTCTCTTTGCACTAGGAATGAGTTTGATAGACACTCTTGATGGATTGTTTATGCAACATGCATATAATTATGGAAATAAGGAACCAAGATTTAGATTTGTATACACCGTTTCTATGACAAGTGTTTCGATAGGTATTGCCATATTTATAGGAGTTCTTGAAAGTCTACAATTACTGTTAGGCACTGGAAAGTATTCACACGGAATCGCAAGCATAAGCTTGTCACGGTTGGGCTACGTAATAGTCGGAACTTTTGTAATCACGTGGATTCTTGCACTGATAGCATCAAAATTACGCATGAGAAGTAAAAATTAGAGTTAGTACATTTTTTGGAGCCTTTTTATTCTTTCGTCTATCGGAGGATGTGTGGAAAATAAGTTAGCAATGGCTTTCTTATTGAAAGGATTTGCAAAGTATAATGATGAATTTATCTCATTTGCATGTTTAACTGAAGTTGGATGAGGACCATTCCCATAGGCTTGTATTTTTATTAAAGCGTTTGCAAGTGAGCCCGGATCCCGTGTTATTCTGGCGCCATTTGCGTCTGCCATGTATTCCCTTCTTCTGGATATTGCAAGTCTTAAAAGCAATGCAAAGAAGGGTGCAAGAAGCCCTACGATTATTGCTACAATGAAAAGCATGCCGTTGTTACCCCTTCTGTCGCCTCCAAAGAATAGTATATTTCTTATAAATACTGAAGCCAAACCTATTGCTCCAGCAAATACAACCGCAACCATCATGAATTGTATATCGTTATTGTATATGTGCGATGCTTCATGAGCTATAACACCTTCCAGTTCTGTTCGGCTCATGGCATTCAGTAATCCAGTAGTAACAGCTATAGATGATGCTTTTTTATTCCTCCCAGTTGCGAATGCATTTGGATTCTGATCTTCGATTACATAAACCTTAGGCATAGGTATCTGGGATGCGGAAGATATTCCATCCACTATTTCATAGAGGATAGGATACTTGTTTTTATCAGCAGGCTTGGCACCAGATACACGGAGTATCATCTTGTCTCCAGCAGAATAAACAAACGCTGCATACGCTACTGCAACTAAAACTCCGAATACCAAACCGAATATCCCGCCGCCAAAAAAAACATCGATTAACAAGTATATGACAGCTATGAAAAGAAGTGAAAACAAGGACATCAAAACCATGGATCTTATCCTGTTTTTCTCTATTTCGTCAAAGAAACTTGCCAATTAACCACCACGAATTTATAATTATTACTTTTTCGGGTTTTTCTGAGATGCAGGTTGAGGACTTTGTGGTTTTTGTCCTTCCTGTAAATTCAGATCCACCTTTACAGGTTCTTTGGCTTCGGAAGGCGCTTCGAAGAAATCAGACTTTTTGAATCCGAATACTCCTGCGAAGACGTTCCCAGGGAACTGCTGTATAGCGTTGTTGTAAGAAAGAACATAATCGTTATATGAAGTCCTTACAAATGAGATTTTATCTTCAGTAACTTCAAGTTCCTGCTGAAGGTTCTTCAATGATTCGGAAGCCTTTAAATCGGGATAGTTTTCAACAACTGCGAACAGACTCTTGAGAGTTTGTGAAAGCATGTTGTTTGCAGAAGCCCTTTCCTGAACAGACCCAGACACTATTGCACTTCTCAATTTTGTTATGTCAGTTAGAACTCCCTTTTCATAAGTCATGTAGCCTTTTACAGTCTCGATTAGATTTGGTATCAGGTCATATCTCCTCTTAAGTTGCACATCTATTTGCGCCCATGCATTCTGTACACGATTTCTCTTTGCTATCAATCCGTTGAATATCAATACTATAGACAGTACAAGTATCACTATTATCGCGGTTATTGCTTCTATTACAAGGGTTAAAGACAATCAATCACTGGTTTCATAATGGTAAACAGAAATTAAAAGTCTATCGCTGGTCATGGAGGTGTTAATAGATGCTGTGGCACTGCTGATACCCCTACAAATCCTGCGAGAATGCTTGCACCTAAAAGCAGCAACCAAAATATTACCAATAGAGCATTCCATCCAATCCAAGCATTCTTCTGTAAGCCTGGAAGTCTATCGGCTATAAGCGCTACAGGATATGAAAATATTCCTGCCAATCCATATAGGAAATAAAGGCCAAGAAGTGCAATAGGGGCTTGTGTCAAACCGATATTGTATCCTACAAAGCCATAAGCCAGTACCATGACACCGACCATAAGACCAAGAAATCCAGTATATTCAAGTCTTACGTTATAGCGTATTGAAAATGCAAGTGAAAGCAAAACTATCCCGAAGGATATGAACGGATCATAAAAAAGTATGTTATAACTTCCTGGCAAAGGCCACGCAAATTGTCCCCAGAAGCCAGAGATGAGTATGTATGCGCCGAGGAGTGCTATAGGTATGCTTGCACTGTTGAGATATTCTGAAAAATTCTTTTTCTTTTTCCTGTACACAAGGTACATAGAAGAGATTGTATATAAAAGAAGGAACCCAGCAAAGCTCAGTGCGAATAACGAATACGCAAGATTATCTATAAATGCCATGTTTCTACATTGAAAATAAGATTTAAAACCCTTTGCAATTGCCAAAGATTCAATTGGCTATTTTGAATCTGCCCAGTAATAGTGAATTAGATACAACAGTTACAGAACTAAAAGCCATCGCAAGGCCAGAAAACATAGGCAGAAAGTTGTATACGTTTATTGTGTATAAAGGAATTAGTGCACCTGCGGCGATTGGTATGAGCACTGCATTGTAACCGAATGCCCAAGCCAGGTTTTGTCGTATTTTTGCCATAGTTTTCCTTCCGAGTTCTATTGAAATATAAGCATCATAGATTCTATTTTTAATCAAGACCACATCACCAGACTGCATAGCTATGTCAGATCCGGAGCCCAGAGCAATCCCGAGATCGGCCTTTGTTAGTGCTGGTGCATCATTTATTCCATCACCGATCATCGCAACATGCTTTCCATGCTTTTGTAGATCGTTTATTTTTTTAAGTTTATCTTTAGGTTTTGCTCCAGATATAAAATTTTTGATACCAAGCTCTTTAGATATTGAAGATGCAACCCTGTTGTTGTCCCCCGTTATCATCCACACCTCTTTTCCAGATTTATTGAAAGCCTGTATAGTCTGCTTGCTATCTTTTTTAAGTTTGTCTGCAATCGAGATTATTCCAGCAATTTCCCCATTTACTCCAACAATTAAACAGGATTTGCCTTCTTGTTCAAGTTTTAGTACGAGTTCCCACATTGCTTTTGTGAATTTGCCTTTGAACATATCAGTATTCCCCACAGTAACAACGGTGCCATCTTTGCCAGAAGCAGTTACTCCGCTTCCGATAGTATAATTGAATTTTTTTGGAAATTCTATCTTGAGGTTTCTTTCGTTTGCTTTTTTAACCACAGCTTTGCCGATTATGTGTTCAGAATTTGATTCTGCCATAGCCGCAAGTACCAACACTTTATCGTAAGTGAATCCAGACATTCCGATAACGTCAATCACACTTGGTTTGCCCTCTGTCAACGTGCCAGTCTTGTCTAGTACCACTGCATCTATCCTACTTGCCTCTTGCAAACTTTCTCCGCTCTTCACCAGTATGCCATTCTTAGCTGCCATGCCAGACGAGACAAGCAATGCTGCAGGGGTTGCTATGCCCAAAGCGCAAGGACATGCTATAATAAGTACACTAACAAATATCAAAACCGCAATGTTTAAACCTACACCTCCGAACAAGTACCACCCAACTGAAGACAGTATACCAATGACGATTACCGTAGGAACAAAATATGAGGATACCTTGTCTGCCAGTTTTTGTATCGGAACCTTGCTTGATGCTGCTTCCTGTACAATATTTATTATCTGTGCAAGCATAGTGTCTTCACCAACCTTTTCGACTTTTATTTGCACAGAACTCGTAAGATTAACAGTTCCCCCAGTTACATGATCTCCTTTTCTCTTTGCTACAGACATGCTCTCCCCAGTTATCATAGATTCGTCTATGGAACTAGACCCGTTGACGACCATCGAATCGGTAGGTATGTTTTCGCCAGGTTTTACAAGGAGAATGTCTCCTTTTTTAATCTCGTCTATTGGTTTTTCAATTATTGAATTTCCTTTTATTAGATGTGCTTTTTTAGGTTGCAACTTCATTAATGAAGCTATGGAATTTGAAGCCTTGGATTCAGCCATTCTTTGGAGATAAGTTCCAGCCAGTATCAGCGAGATTATTATCGTAGATGTATCGAAGTACAACGAGTTTGTGGGAAACGCAGAAGGCATGAAAACAACCGTTGTACTATAAGCCCAAGCAGCGGTTGTGCCTATAGCTATAAGCGTATCCATATTACTTGATCTGTTTTTTATTGCATCGACTATACCTGCATAAAATCTCTCACCGGAATAAAATTGCACGACAGTTGCTATGATAAAAAGCACGTAAGGAACCAATGTATCTTTTGATGCGTATGTCAAAACAAAGACGATTATTGTTAGGGGAACAGCAACGAGCAATGCGTGTTTTAATGATTTGAGTTCCTTTTCAGGTTTCTCAAATTGTATTTTGCAAGTTGTACTGCAAAAATAGTATTTTCTACCTTGTTGTTCAATAAAAAGTGAAGATGATTTCTCATCAACGCTCATGCCGCAGATGGGATCTGTTGCCATTAAAGCACTTGTAGTTTATTTGTGATGGACTGAAGGGTTTTTATCAAATTTTTCCTTGCAGGCTTTAGAACAGAAATAATATGTCTTGCCTTTGTACGTGCTTGATATTTTTGAGCTTTCGTTCACTTCCATACCGCATATCGGATCTTTCATTTTGTCACCACATGTAAAGATAGCACCCAAAACACCCTTATAAACTTTTGTACAGTAGATGTTAGTTTAGGATATGTGTATGATGATGAAGTGCTAGAACTTCCACTAACACACATTTTTAGAAATCTTGCGAAGAACGAGTCACTTAAGATAACGGAATTTTCGAATTATAGTGATTCGCTAGATGATCCGATAACGTCTGAAGGCAAAAAGCATGCCAAAATGCCGCTTTATGTGCACATACCTTTCTGTAAGAGTTTATGTCCTTTCTGCTCTTTCAACAGGTATCTGTTCAATGAGAACGGCATACGTTCATACTATAAACAACTTTGGAAAGAGCTAGAGAAGTACTTGGATTCTGGTTATAAGTTTAGTTCGATAAATATAGGCGGAGGGACACCAACCGTAATGATGGATGAACTTCTCCTTTTTATTGAAAAAGCAAAATCAGAAAGCGGTGTGAAGCGCATAGAAGTGGAAAGTACACCGAATGAGATAAGTGACGAGAGTGTTGATGCATTAAGAAATGCAGGTGTAAAAAGATTGTCTGTTGGAATTCAGACATTTGATGATAAACTGCTAAGAGATATAGGTCGTTCTGGATATAAAGGAACAGAAGCTCTTGACAAATTGAATATAGCAATTGGCAAATTTGACACTTTGGGAATAGATTTGATTTTCAACTTTCCTACGCAGAGTACTGATTCATTGATGAAAGATCTGGATATTTTTAAATCCTCAGGAATAGACCAAGTTACTTTTTATCCTTTGATGCCAGGACCACATAAAAACACAGCTTTGGAAAGAAGATTCAATAGAAGAAGCGCACACGCAGAATATACGAAAGAAACAAATTTTTACAACATGTTGGTTAATGATTTGTTAGCTGAAGGGTATCATGCGTCGAGTGTATGGTGCTTTTCAAAGAAAAACAGTGATATTGGAGAATACGTTTTTGATAATACAGAGTATGTTGGAATAGGATCGGGTGCCATAAGTCTGTTTTCCAATATGGTTTATGTTGACTCATTTTCGCTAGGAAGGTATGCAGAATTCATATCGAACAATTCACTTCCGATAATTAGATATAAGAGATTGGAACCTCGCGAGTATTACAGATATAAACTCTTATTCTCGTTGTTTGGCATCGAATTTGACAAACCAGCAGAAGGCAGTTTAGAGAGACGGATTATTGGGAAGGAAATCAGCATTTTACAGTTTTTAGGAATTGTGAAGGAACACAATGGTAGATTTAGGGTTACGCAGAAGGGGATGCATTATGTTAGTGTGATGATGGAGGAGTTCCTTTATTCACTGAATAGATTTAGAGAGAAGTGCATAGAAAATCAAATATAAAAATCATCCGATTAGATCTTTGCCTGCACTTTTATCAAGCATGATTGTTGTATTCTTGTGATCGATTAAAAAACTTGCAGGGACTTCTTGCGTTATTTTTCCAGATATCAACTTGTTTATTATATTTCTTTTTGAATTGCCAGTAGCAATAAGTACTATCTGTTTTGAAGATAGTATCGTGGATATTCCCATAGTGATTGCCCTTCTAGGCATGTTTTTGTTTTTGAAGTATTTCGAATTCGTGGTTATTGTAGATTCGGATAGATCCACAACATGTGTTATAGAGGCAGGATTTGTACCAGGTTCATTAAACCCTATATGCCCGTTTGTACCTATGCCTAGGAATTGTAGATCTATACCATTATTTTCACAGATTAATTTTTCGTAACTTAGTACCTCTGTTTTCAGATCCTTGGATGATCCATCAGGTAAAAATGTATTCGATGGGTTTATATCTATTTTTGAAAAGAGATGCGCGTTCATGTAATAATGATATGAGTTCATATCGGTTTCTGATAATCCCACATACTCATCAAGATTAAATGTAGTGGCATTTTTGAATGAACAACCAAATTTTTTATAATTTGAGGAAATATAATGGTAAAACGGTTCAAATGTATTACCAGTAGCAAGCCCTATAACAGGGTTCCGTTTAGATTTTAATAATTTGAAAAGATATTTGGCAGCACTTTCTAATAGGTCGTTCCTTTTGTCAAACACAATAAAATTTGAATTTCTTAGATTTTTCCTAATTTGCATAAAATCAGTAAGAACCAAATAGTGACTGCATAGTTAATAATATAAAAGCTTTGCAAGTATGGGATATTCATGAACTTTGGAAGGGGATTGCGAGACATAGTTGAAGCTCTTTTGGATGGATTCTTTGCACCACTATACGAGTTGGCTGCAGCATCATTGATATTGGTTTTATTGAAGGTCATGAATGTGATCACAAAAGCTGGTGTGTTGTCTTTTGTTGAGATGTTAGGAATTTTGATTGTTGTGATGGTGGCAATCAATTTTGTAGCAAGAGTGTTGTTTAGTTTTAAGGGAACAAGGTATGGAATAGCATATATTGTAGGAGTGGTTGCAGGATTGTGTCTATTCGGAGATGTGGTAAGCAATACAGGATTGCCTTACGCGACAAATTTTACAATGTTGTATTTGACATCTGCCGTGGTAGGATTAGCAGCTCGTTTATATTTTGAATTTGAAAAGGAGAAAAGAAGGGAAAGAAAAATCAAATGGTATAGATAAATTAACAAATGTTAGAGTTTTTTTGTAGCTCTTTGTTTTTTCTTTGTGTTTATTGACCAGTTATATATTAATGCTATGAATACTCCGGCAAATGCTCCATCAAAAAATGCCCAGATTGCCCCTATTATCCCACCAATAAAACCAGGGCCATAACCTATGTAAATTTCCGAGAACGCATTGACAAATGCAGTTCCCCATCCAAACGTCGATCCCCATCCCATAGATAGGATGTAAAGAGACCAAATAGTGCCAAGGCTTAAGGCCAGACCTTTCATGCTTATTTTGTCCATATTATCAGTTAGTAGTGATCACACGCATTTTATATTCTTTGGCAAGGATTAGATGGTATCATAAAACTTATTTGGGGTTGCGGGGATTTGAACCCCGATTTGCAGGTTACTTCACAAATCTTAATTCCAGAACCTCATCATCGCAAGGTGCTCAAACATTATCATATGCAGGTTTACGTTTGCAAACCTGTTCTGGAGCCTGCCGCGCTGCCAAGTTACGCAACAACCCCTACGTTTTTATTTGTAAGCCAAGCTTATTAATGATTACTTTGGGGTCCTTATGATAAAGGCTGTAATATTTGATATAGGCGGAGTGATAGTGAAGTTCTCTAATGCTGATTACTACAAGTATATATCAAGGGTTTGTAAAATTGGAGAGCCAGAAGTAAGAAGAGTTATAGAAAGAAGGGCGCTGGATTTATTTGAAAGCGGAAAGATGACAAGCGTTGAATTTGAAAGATTCATCTCAAAGAACTTTGGGATACATAGGAATATGGTGCAATGGTATAACTTTTACAAAAACAAGGTTAAGATCAATCCAGATGTGGTTGAACTAATTAAAGAGTTACATGAGACGTACATAACTGCATACATAACAAATATCGACAGAGGCAGGTATAACTACACGTTGGACATACTGGACAGGGATGATTTCGATTTCAGATTTGCATCTTGTTATATGGGGATAAGAAAACCAAACATCGGAATTTACAAAAAAGCATTGAAGGAGATGCACATAAAACCAGAAGAAGCGATATTCATAGACAATATGCAAGAAAATGTGATAGGTGCAAGAAAAGCAGGAATGCATGGAGTACTGTTTGAGAGTAGAAGAATGCTCGACATTTCATTATCAAAATTGGAATTGTAGAACAATACAGTTAACTTATTAATTTTTGTAATGAGAATGGTTTATGGTCTTTAGAAAGATTTGATATTATGGCTGCAGAAGAAGGCGTGACTGTTAAAAAAAGTAATTTTTCGGAATGGTATCCGCAGGTTTTAATAAAATCCGGGTTTATTGACTACACAGATGTTTCAGGTGCGTTAGCCTTTAGACCCAGTGCTTATGCAACATGGCAGGCAATAGTTGAATTTGTTGATAAAAAATTCAGAGAAGTAGGAATAGAGAATGTTTATTTCCCTGTTTTC
This sequence comes from Microcaldota archaeon, assembly GCA_021810455.1. GTDB lineage: Archaea > Micrarchaeota > Micrarchaeia > Micrarchaeales > CABMGC01 > JAJZIU01. The sequence goes on along the minus strand of JAJZIU010000016.1, from coordinate 8,816 downwards.
ATACCTGAAAAGTTCCTGAAGATGGAAAGTGATCATTTTAGTGGTTTCGTACCTGAAGTTGCATGGGTTACAGAAGCAGGAGACTCTAAATTGGGAGAAAGACTTGCCGTAAGACCTACTTCCGAAACCATAATGTACGCTAGCTATTCGAAGTGGGTAAGATCTTGGAGGGACCTCCCTATGCGATATAATCAATGGAACAACGTAGTGAGATGGGAGTTTAAGCACCCCACTCCATTTATAAGAAATAGAGAATTTCTATGGAATGAAGGACATACAGTATTTGCTACAGAAAAAGAAGCTCTTGGAGAGAGAGACCAGGTATTGAGTATTTACATGAAAGCACTGAAGGACTGTCTAGCACTACCTGGAATTTTGGGTAAGAAAACCGACAAGGAGAAGTTTGCAGGTGCCATTGCGAGTTATAGTATAGAAATGATGATGCCTGATGGATGGGCCATCCAAGGACCGGATTTCCATTTTGATGGGCAAAATTTTGCAAAGGCATTTGATATAAAATTTTTGGATAGAGAAGGTAAAACAGATTACGCTTGGCAGAACACATTTGCGATATCAACCAGAGTTATAGGAATAATGATTGCAACGCATGGTGATGATAAGGGGCTTGTGCTTCCACCAAAAGTTGCAAACATACAGATAGTTGTGGTCCCCATTTATAAAAAAGAGAACCAGGAAAAGGTCATTAGCCAAGCCAGAAATATTTCGAAACTCTTATCCGAATACAGAGTAAGGTTAGATGATAGGGAAGGTTATTCGCCAGGACACAAGTTTAACGAATGGGAACTGAGGGGTGTACCAATAAGAATAGAGCTTGGAGAACGGGATATTGATGCAAAAAAAATTACAGTTGTAAGAAGAGATACCGGAGAAAAGACAGAGTGTCCAGAAACCGATGTTAAACTGTTCGTAGATAAACTTCTGAAAGACATACACGATAATCTTTACAGAAATGCCGAGAAATTCTTAAATGAAAGCGTTCACAGAGTATTAACTTATGAAGAATTCAAAATCACTTTAGAAAAGAAAAAGGGTTTTATGCACGCTCCGTGGTGTGGAAATGGCTCTTGTGAGGATAAGATAAAGGAAGAAACAGGTGCGAAGATAACAAACATGCCTTTTGACGACCAAAAGCTTACAAGCAATAAGTGTATTTACTGTGGAAAAGAAGCTAAATATATGGCGAATTTTGCCAGATCGTACTGAGAAGCAAAAGTACACATTATTTAATTTGCAGGTGTCATAGAAATTAAAACACGCAGCCCCGTCATCTAGTGGCCAAGGATAGTGGGCTTTGGACCCACACACGTCGGTTCGAATCCGGCCGGGGCTATTTAATTTTTATCTCTGTGCCTTTTTGTACTTTTTAACTGCCCGTAGATCAAAGCCATCGCAACAGCATACCAACTAGATAGGAAGGATGAAATTGCTGATGGAATCACAGCGAACATAGGATTTGATGTGAGTAAGATAGGGACATCGAATATTAGCTCTATTACAAACATCACTATACCTATCACTAAGGCTATTGCAAAAACGCCCCACATATTGCCCTTCATAGAATTCCAGCTTGATTTTAGCGAATTTATTGGACCCGAATTATTGATAACTGCAAAGGGAACTGCGATTGCGAATCTTATGCCTACGAAGAAAAGGTAAACTACTACCAGTATAAGCGCTATTACAAAGAATATTGCAAGTGAGGCGAATGAAGAACTTGATGCAATAGATAGAGCGCCTATGAGCAAGAACATGAGTAGCAGAGGTATGAATACTATTAGAAATATCAGAATGTCAACAGCCAAAACCGTAAAGTATCTTGATTTCATCAGTCCCAATGCTTTTGAAATGCCGTACTTTTCACCATAATGTGCTTTTATTATAATAGCAGTGGTTATTGCGATGGATATCAGAAGCATCACTATACTAGATAACACACTCCAAGTAATTTTGGCTGCGGAAATGTTTGGTTGTTGAGTAGTAGCCGTATTTGACAGAAGCGTTGAAAACGGAGAAGCGCTGGATGGACTTGAGATCCCAGTAAGTACGAGTATGGCAGTGATTATGAGACTTATTATGGCGTAGGTTAGCGCTAGTGTAAAAATATCCTTGTCTCTGAATGGAGCCATAATTGATTTTGATATTGTTTCGCCTATCTCAACGTTCATGATATCGACCTATTAATCACACAGACATTTTATTAAACTTATCAATAACCAACTATGTGACTGGCACAATCGTATTGATTCTTTAATTATCCCTTTTGCTTATACATAAGCCCAAGTATACTCCCTACCAAAGAAAGTATGAAACCTATTATAAAGCCTCCTAAATTTATCAGACTTATGAGAGAAAAGACAAGTGCAACTGCACCGAGCAACTTTACACGGGAAGGGTTGCTTGAAGCACTGCTGAACATGAGTATCCCAGCTATTATGATTATTATACCGCTGATAGACGCCCCTGCACCAGATATGTACGTTATTCCACTTACTGTGGAGGATATTTGACTTGGAGTAACAGATACGTTATTTACAGTATAAGATGCATTCTGTGTATTGGATAATATAGAGCTTGCAGAGTTTCCAATTTCTATAGTGAATAGTCCCCCTCCCAGTATGAATAGTCCGCCGATTATGCACAAAATCATAGCCGCAGTAGGTTTGTTAACCATGTTATCAACCATAAAATATCAAAATGGTAAAATATAAAAATGTGGCTTTGAATACCTGAGAAGACGCACGCAACTCATCTGAAGAAAATCATGAAAGATTACAGAAAGGAATATAGTTACTTAATCATTCAGAAGATAGATAGGATGGATTATTCAAAACTTACAGTAATCATACCTACGCTTAACGAAAGCGAAACCATAGGCAAATTGTTAAGCACTTTGATAAAGGAGTATAATGGCGTGAGTGTCATAGTTTCTGATGACGGCTCTAGAGACGGAACCGAATCCATAGTTAACAGATTTGATAAATCAGGAAAAGGGCATGTAGTTTTTTTAGATAGATCCAGGAAGACAGAACACGGGCTTACGGCAAGTGTAATGGATGCAGTAAAGATGACTACGACTAAATATGCTATAGTGATGGATGGAGATATGCAACATCCTCCAGAAATGATAGAACGCATTTTCAAAGAATTAGATAAAGGTAGTGATGTGGTCGTAGGAGTTCGGACAAAGGTTAAGAACTGGGATTGGTACAGGAGGATTCTGTCGATTTCAATAATAGGTATGGCTAGATTCATGTTTACTATAAGAAGGAAAAGGAAAGTTTCGGATATGATGTCTGGTTTTTTTGGAATACGGACTAGTTTATTCAAATCTCTAGTTTCGAAGAAAGAGAGAGGCTTTGTCAGACAAGGGTATAAAGTGTTGCTCGATATTTTGAGAATGACCGGAAACTCAGTCAGGATAACTGAGGTTCCTTATAAGACATTCCAACCTAGGAGAGCCGGAGCTTCGAAATTGAAGGTAAAACACATGATACTGATTCTGAAGTCTTTGTCAATCAAGTGAGACAACATTAGTTAAGAACTAGCCATATTTATATAAAGTTGTAACAACATATTCAATCGAATGCTCCTGTAGCTCAGTGGTAGAGCACCTGCATGGTAAGCAGGGGGTCGCGAGTTCAATCCTCGTCGGGGGCTTCGTGTCAGTGCTTTATTGGTTGTAAATTATCTTTATTTATGAGTGATTCGGAATCTCCCAACAAGATAGGCCCATTGCCTAATTTTGCACTTATCAGACTTTGCATCCCTTCAACTTTTATTAAACGGTCTATAACTTCTTCTTTGTATTGCTCGGTTGTTATTATGTGTGGATTGGGTCCGGATTCGAACGTGTATGCACAAACGTTCTTCCCCTTGTCTTTGTTGATTTGGTTTATGGCCCCTATTATGTTTCTCGATATGTCATTGAGATAAAGGATAGGAGGTGTTGTATCCAGCATTACAGCGTGAGTATTATTGCTGTCTTTCATAACGACTTTTGAAAGTAGATCAAAATCTTTTTCTTTCAACGCTTTTTCTAACTCAGTTATGTATCCATCAACAACTTCTAGCCTTTTCTTGTAAAGATCGCTAGTCGCCACAGTGTTTGCCATCCCAACCCTAGAGTCCTCTTTTTTTGCAGATTGAGAAACTACAACAACTAGGTCAAGAAGTTCTGGCCAATAATCCAAAGTGTGGAGAACATGAGAGTAGGAATCAGAGCCATCTTTTGAACTTCCTTTTTCCCATTTAACAATTCCTCCAAGTATACTTCTACAAGCATTACCACTTCCTATTCTTGCGATGATTGAAAGGTTTTTATCATCTAATTTCAGGTCAAGTGCAACCGAAGCAGTATACACTAGTGTAGCTATGCAAGATGCGCTTGACGCAAGTCCACTTGCAACAGGAAATGTATTTTCTGTAACTATCATTACACGTGAATTTTTCTTCGCTGTTTCTCGTAGTATATTTATTACCTTGAAACATTCTACGGCCTCAGGATCCTTGGGATCCATCTTTGCACCGTCCATGTATATTACATCTTCGCTTAGCCTATCAGAAAATATCACACTTGTTTTTGTAAATAACTTGAATTGTTTTCCCAGTACAGTTTGCGTCTCCCAATCTAAGGTCATGCTTATTGAAGAATTATAAGGCAATATCAATTCTTCATCCCTCTTCCCCCAGTATTTTATAAGAGAAACGTTCGGAGTGCCTCTGCCAGTATATACAACATCATTCATCAGTATCACATGGAGTAGGATTTTGAAATTATAAATACTTTTGTTTTACCCATTAAGCAATTTTACGATCTTCCCATAAGGCAAGGTGTTTATCACTTCGGATTTGGTGAGCCATCCTCTCCTGGCAGTACCAATACCATAACGCATGAATTTGAGATCTGTTGTCTTATGTGAATCAGTATCTATTGAAAAATTCAAATTGAATTCCTTAGCTTTCAATATGTTTTCATCGTTGAGGTCCAATCTATCAGGGAACGAATTTATTTCCATTATGACACCATTATCCTTGGCAGCCTGGAATACTTTTTCCATGTCAAAACGTATAGGTTCGCGTCTATTGATTAGCCTGTCCGTAGGATGACCAATTATATTTATAATGCCATCGTTTATGCATTTCAAAATACGCTTGGTCATGTCTTCTTTACTCATGTTAAGATTGGTATGTACACTGCCGAGAACATAGTCCATCCTTTCAAGCGTCTTGCGATTAAAGTCGAGACTTCCATCCTTGAGTATATCTGTTTCTGCACTCTTTAATATTTTTATTTTGTTATCATATTTGTCAGAGATCTTATCAAGTTCATTGAAATATAAATTTACACGTTTTTCATCCATTCCGTGAGCGACATGTTCGCTTTTAGAATGATCTGTAAAACCGATGTATTCTCTGCCTAAAGACATCGCTGCCTTTGTCATCTCTTCTATTGTGTTTGAACCATCCGAATGTTTAGTGTGCATGTGGAGATCTCCTTTTATATCATCTAACTTCACAAGTTTCGGCAGCTCATTCCTCATTGCAAGTTCTATCTCTCCGCGATCCTCACGCATCTCCGGTTCAATGTACTCAAGACCCAATTTAGCGTATATTTCGGCTTCATCCTGACCAGCAATGCTCTTGCCATTCTTATCAAAAAGCCCATATTCGCTTAGTTTGTATCCCTTTCTTATCGCAATTTGTCTTACTTTAACATTATGTTCCTTACTCCCTATGAAATATTGCATTGCAGCTCCGAAGTTGTTTTTTCGCAGTACTCGTATGTCGCAAGTAAGTCCCATACTGAGCCTTAGTGTAGTTTTGGTAGAGCCTTTCACAACTATGCCAGATACCTCTTCAAGATTTGACGCGATGTCCATTACTTTTTCCGGTTTGTCAGATATAACAAGTATGTCTATGTCACCAACGGTTTCCTTCATTCTGCGTATTGAACCTGCTATTTCGGCTTTTTCCACGGATCCAGAAGCTCTTAGCTTTTTTATTATCGATTCTGCCTCTGGCAAAGCTTCTCCAAGTAGCATTCTCCCTTTACTTGATTCGAATAAGTTGATCCCTTTGCTAAGCTCCCTTTCGCTTTTCTCTCCGAATCCAGAAAGATCTTTTATTTTGTGTGAACTTATCACTTTTTTTAGATCGTTTATATTCTTTACTCCTAGTTTGGTGTATAATATGAATATTTTCTTAGAGCCCATACCCTGAAGCTTTGTCAGACTTTGAAAATCTATAGGGTACTTCTTCTTGTAATCAGAGTATTTTTGCATTTTGCCGGTTTTTATGTATTCTACTATGCGATCAGCAAGACCAGTGCCTATTCCAGGAATTTCCATTAAACCTTCCTTACCGTTATTTCTGTAAATTTCTGAAACATCTTCCTGCATCGTACCTATTACAACTGCGGCTTTCCTGTAAGCCCTAACTTCAAACTTTCTTTCACCGTTTTCAAGTTCCATCATGTCAGCAATTTCGTTGAACAACTCTGCTATTTTTTTGTTTAGCATGTTATCATATGCCCAATTGCTTGACAAGTTCTGCATAAATGGAGAATGCGTATCTGGCAGGTACTCTACCGCTTATCACAACGGATTTGTTAAGGCTTGCATCTTTTCTACCATGAATTTTTTTATTTTTTATCATATCAGATAGTGCATCTTTAACAGATGCATACTTATTTCTATCAAGAGTGTATATGGTGCCACCCTTCATTACAAATCCGAATGATTTTGAATGCTTGGTTATGAAATCTGAAGTTGATTTGGTTTCGAAGATTTCAGGACCCTTGAAAAGTCTAGTGCCAAGTATGCTTTTATTAGATAGTATCACTACAAGCCCTTTGTCATGATGTATGACAGGGAATGAAAGATAAGTTTCAAAACCATATTTCTTAACATTGTCACTTATTATTGTTGATAACTTTCTAAGTTGTGGCCAAGTTACATCAGCACTCTTATCGGCAAGATTTACTGTTATTATAAACATGTCTAGTTTTGTATCTTTTAGAAATTTGTTAAGCAATGACTTTGATTCTAAAGATGAAAACCCTTTTCCATAAAAGATAGACGTTGAAGGATGTTCTATGAACATTCGCGATATTAAGACCAATCGCGCTAGGGCTTCGATAGATACAGCAGCTGCAACATTTCGATTTGGATCGACAGGATCTATAACCACAAAATTAGAGCCGAACCTCTTCTCACATTTGTACTCTATTTCCTTTGTTTTGGGATATAATGTTACGGGAGGTTTTACTGTTGAAAACCAATTAAGTAATTCTGTGATTGAACCGAAATGATGTATTAGTATTTCGCACAGATACCCTGAGAAACCGCTTGTTTTTGATTCTGCTCCGTAAATGAAATGTGATTTCAATAGATATTTTAACAATCGTACTTCATCACGCTGTTTGGCGTTTAGATGTGTGTTGATGAAATCTGTGTGTAATGGAGTTCTATCCACTGCCGTAGCCAAGTCTTCTATGTTTTCTATCTTGAAAGCAGGCACTATATCGGCCCTTAGGCCGGTCTTTAGGTATACACGAACGTATGGATGTTCAGCATATTTTATTTCGTACCTTTCACCATATTTTTTATTTGCTAGTCTTTTCCCATATTCGAGTCCCATTTTTTCCAAAGTGTGTCGATTTATCTTGTTACTGAAAAGCATGAATATGTCTATATCAGCATTTCCCTTCAGATTTGTGCCTCTTGCTATAGATCCAGCAACTCTTAGTTCTACATTTTTATCAACAATGTTCTTTAATCTCGACATTAATGTGTTTGCACTTGCTGTTATGGATTTGACTTCTTCAGAATTTGGTTTTATGTCTTTTAGAATTTTTTCATAGATTTTGTTTGGATCTGTTTTGATTTTTTTCAATTTACTCAACTCTTTTGTTTTCAATCAAGTGAATGCCTATCATGGCTATCTTGTAACCTATACTTGCAAAAAGAAAAAGTATAAGCACATTTATACCTAAAAGTGTGCCTTCTTTTGCAGTCTGGGTTAACCCAGACGTTAGGCTCCCTATTTCGCTACTAACATTTCCGTACGTTTGCTGAGAGCCAGTTATGCTTGATGAAGTCAAAACTTTCTGGTAAAAACCATACCCTACCAGAAAAGTGAATAGTATTATTGCTATTCCAAGGGAGAGCAATAGATATCCAAGCACATTCGTTCGAACACCAAAAGTATATGAAAGGTCAAATTTAAAACACTTGGGCACACAATAATAAAGGTTAGGGGCTCGTGGCGCAGCAGTAGCGCGTTTCGTTCGCAACGAAAAGGCCGCGGGTGCGAATCCCGCCGAGTCCATACAACCTGGTTTGCCGACGACATAGGTGAAGTTTACTTCGGAAGAGCAGGTGCAATGGACCTCCCTAAACGTTTATAATATTTGTTCTACTTGAGAAGTGACCATACTGTGGATAGAAACAGTACAGCAAGCTTTCTGAACGTTGAACTTGATGATGAAGAGCTTAAAAGAAGAAAAGAAAGATGGATTAGACCAAAACCAAGACACACTACAGGATTACTGGCGCAGCATGCAAAACTAGTTACCAGAGCATCAGAAGGCGCAGTTCTCCAATAAATTTTTTTGATTAACACACGTTATTGTGGAGGTTCTTGTGAATACGGTTCCTCTGTTGGAGACTTTGCACGCTTGTGTTGATTTTGATAATGTTCGGACCTGTTTTCTTTCCCTCTAGCAAGAGAAATTATCCCGGCAATAGCCAGTATGAACATCATCGCAACAAAGGAAAAGCGCATTCCTGTAATGA
>JAJZIU010000046.1 GCA_021810455.1 Microcaldota archaeon | reverse complement strand
TCGACCATCAGTTTGTAGTACTTCTCTGCTTTTGTAACCTCGTGCTTTCTTAATGATTCTAAGGATTCTCTTTTCAATTCCCCTACTACATCAAGTAATCCAAGTATGTACGGAGCTTCACCTTCTTTCAGTGCTTCTTGTGTAGGTATAGCACCAGTTTTCAGTATCGAATATAGCGAATAAGCTTCAACATATTCCTGATGCGCCTGCAATGAGTAATACTCAAAGCCTTTTTCTATCTTCTTCAATTTTTTTATATTTTTTTCTATCTCGGCAAGCGTTTCTTTGGCTTCTTTGAGATTGCCTGCATGCATGGCTGTTATCGCTCTTCCTGCGTGTCTTACCGTATTTGCAGAAATGTGCATGACCTCATCCCATCTTTCTTGAAGTGAGAGAAGCCTTTCTTCTATTGCTTTTGCATCGTGTATCATCATTTCACCTTTGTTGTTCTTCCAAACCAGAACAGATACTGCTGTGCGTAACCTGCATAGGATCCCCATTTGTCCCATGCGAACTGGTGTATGCTTTTTACACTAGTCTTCCTTTTAATATAAACTTTCTCAACTACTCTCTTTATCCATGTATCTATTGGAAATGCTTCATATCTTCCATAGCCAAAAAGTAGTATGCAGTCCGCTACCTTGTCTCCTATCCCTTCAAGCTTCATCAATTCCTGCTTCCCCTCATCGTACTCCATTTTTGTTATATCCTCTAACACAGTTCCTTCAGCACATGCCTCTGCAACACTTTTTATGTACTTTGCTCTGAATCCTGCGCCATGTCTCATTAATTCTTCAATTGTTGCTTTGGATATGGCTTCGGGAGTGGGAAACAGTTTAATTTCATTACCTTCAAAATAATGGCTCTCTCCGTAAGTCTGCATCAACCTGTTTATTATTCCCCTTATCCTTTTTATATTGTTAAATTGTGAAACAACAAAGCAGAGTGTGCTCTCCCATGGGTCATTCATTGTTACCCTCAATCCTTCCATTCCAGATATCGCATCATTCATGAATTTATCCGTATTTATTTTTGAATATATTTCTTTTATGTCATCATTCAAACCAAATCTTCTGCAAATCTCATCTCTTACCTCAATATCTGTGTATCCTTTTGAGTGGCTGTAAAAAAGCGTCGGAGAATCTGTATTCCCTTCGCATCTAACTTTTATGACCCCTTTAGATGTCGAATATTCTACAAAAACGGATCCCATCTCTTCGTTGTACCGCGAGTGAAATGCCAGTGGCTGTCCCGAATTAACTGTATTTTTCATGTCAAAGATTGGCGCGTTTATTTTCATCTGCTTCATAGGATCTCTCCTATCTGTTTTCTTATCTGTTTCGTTGTGTCTCTGTCTCTGATCGTAACTGTGTCATCTTTGAGCGTATCAAAATCACATGTTATCGCAAAAGGTACACCTATCTCATCTGCTCTTGCATATCTTTTTCCTATGCTGCCACTTTCAGAGTAGTAAGAAGAAACGCGTTTTTCAACAAGCATTTTGTGTATTGACCGTGCTTTCTCTACGAGTTCCTGGTCTTTCTGAAGCGGAAACACTGCAAATCTGTACGGCGCAACATTTTCGTTAAGTTTCAACCATTTCCATCCCCTATCCTCTCCGTTCTGTACATTGCTATCTAAAAGTGCAAGAACCAATCTGTCTTCACCAACGCTTGCTTCTACCACGTGTGGCACAACCTTTCTTCCGTCATTCACAACCGATATGTCGCTTCCCGATGTTTTTGCGTGCTGTGAAAGATCATAATCTGTTCTATACGCATTCCCTGCAACTTCAATGTACCCATAGCCTGTCCTTATTTCGAGGTCTACATTGCCTAAAGAATAGTGTGGCAGTTCCTCCTTCTCTATTTCTCTGAACTTGTATCTATCTTGGCTGATGCCTATTTTCTCCATAAGCTTGCTTTCAAGATAAATTAGCATTGCAAAATACTTGTTTGGCAATTTTCCCTCGTCCAACAATTGCGATATTGTTGCAAGGTGTTCGTTCTTTTCTCCACTTCCATGGAAATTTACCTTTGATTCCAGCACGGCTGCCATGTTTACTGTTCCAACGTTCTCCAGCTTTGCATCTGGATCAAAGAAAAGTTCCGTTTCCATCTGTGTTATCTCTCTTAACCTTACTAGCTGCTGCCTTGGTGATATCTCATTTCTATACACCTTTCCCGCCTGGCTGATAACGGTGGGTAGCTTCATTCCATAAATTCTGAACAGGTTCTTGAAATCAACGAATATTCCCTGCGCAGTTTCAGGTCTCAAATAAGCTACATCATCACTTTTGTGTCCTACGTGGGTCTTTAGCATAAGATTGAAATCTTCAACTCCTGTTAGCTTGCCACCACATCTTGCACACTTTATCCTGTTTTCATTTATGTTATCTTCCATCTCTTTCTTACTCATCTTCCTAATCCTGGCCATGTCGTCTCTATCTCCCTTCTTCTCGTAATATTCCTCTAGGAGCTTATCAGCCCTGTAAGGGGTGTTGCACGTCGCACATTTTATTATTGGATCTGTAAATGTGGAAAGATGCCCGCTCGCCTTGAATACTATTTCAGGCATTACTATTGTTGTTTCTATCTCAAAAGCACTAAGCCCATCAACAAACACGTTTCTCCAAGCATTTTCTATATTTCTTTTTATTCTTAGCCCGATATCCCCATAATCGTAAAAACCTCCTATGCTGTTGTATATGTCGAATGCTTGGTAATAGATCCCTCTTCTATCAACTATCGAAGCCGCATCACTTTCTACATCTGTCATAAATACACCATACCTTTATCTTTCGTAACTCTGTTTCCAAAGATACGTAACGATTAATACTACACATTCATGTTTATAGAATATATCGGTGCTGTGTATTTGCAAAAAATTTGCACAATTTATTCATGGTTGCGAATATCCATTATACCAGTTGCTTGTAAATACAACATTCGCAGAAGTGCCATCATTCTGATTTCCAGAGTAGTCATTGGCGTTGCCATTCAATGGCCACCAGCCAACAAGATTCTGCGGATCGATAGGTACTCCTCCAATACCCTCACTATAAAGTGCACTTATTGACGAATTGGTTAGTGATGTATTGTAAATCTGGACGTTCGAAATATCTCCTGGAAAATACGATGTTTGGTATGGGAATAATCCAACATCAAAAGCTGTTGAACTTTCAAGAGTACCTGAAAATGTTGCTGGAACCCCAAAATCAGATACTCCGTTAATGTACAGATCATAAGTATGGGATATCTGATCTGCAACTCCGATAACGTTGTACCATTTTCCTATGGACAGACAGGTGTTACCATCACTCGGATACCACGAATTTGTAGTAACTCCTAATTGTATGTGACAACCCGAAGCTGGAAATATTGACATTGTTCCATAACTCAAAGAAGAAATAGCAGA
>JAJZIU010000045.1 GCA_021810455.1 Microcaldota archaeon | reverse complement strand
CTGCCGATCTTTCCCGTTGCGCCGATTATGAATACTGATTCCACCATTGATTGCGACCTCCTCAAGCGGATGACATCCTGCTATACCAATTTCTCCGATCTAATGGCATCTAGCGGCAAGAGCCGCAGGGTCAGAATAATGTTCCGGTTATTCATATATCACCATGTGTCTATTTAAATTTGTGTTACTTTTTATTACCAATCAAACTACTATTCACCATCTATTGTGGTATGCTGACTTTCGTGTTGTGAGAAGGGTGCGTTAGACTTTTTGACGCCATTACCGTGGCAAGTGTAAAAAAACGTCACCCCCTCCACCTCATTCATCGGTCATGGTATTCTTCATCTCTCTTGAGCATCCAGTAAATGATTCTGAGTAACCTTTTCATGCTGCCTACCTTTGTCTTCTTCTTCCCGATCCTGTCTTTGTTATCTTCGTGCCAGTATGTAACCGCAGAACTTTTGACACATCTTATGTGGGTGTGTGCGCACTGCAACAGTACAGCCTTTAGGAAGGTGTCGCCTTTAGTTATGTGGCCTTTCCATTCTTTGTCACCTGATTGGTAGATTCGTGGAACTACCCCTGCAAATGAAAACAGCCTAAACTCGTCTGGAAATCTGTTTATATCACCTATCTCCGATGCAATTACGAGCGAGCCATATGGACCGAAACCTGGAATCGTATTTATGAGTCTTGCATAATAACTGACCAAGGTCTCTCCTTTTCCTACAAAATCGGCAATTTTTTGGTTACATCTGTTGATCGTGGTGTCGGTCGCTTCCAATTGCCCTATCAGAAATTCCAACTGCTGTTCCTCCTTCAGTCTTCGCAATACTTTCTTGCGAATACCATGACCTTTGATTTCAATTCCCAGACAAAACGCATGATACTTTATTTTGTTGATTATTGCGACTCGTTGCCTTACGATTAGCGATCTATCCCTGCACATGTCCCTCGCATCCTTTACGCCTTTTGACGGCAGATACAACTTTGGCAGATAATCCTTCTTGTAGAGGTCCATGATCGTATGCGCATCGATTTTATCGGTCTTCTTTACCGACTGTGCGATAAGTCTTACCTTTGCAGGATGCGCAACTGTTATGTCGCAACCTTCGAACACGTTTGCGATCCAATTGGTTGTACTGCTTGCCTCGACTATTATCTTCGGATTATCCACGTCTCCAAAGAAGGTAGAGAACCTGTCTTTTGTTGTCTCCACGTAGCCTTCCTTTACCAATCTACCGTTGTCTTCCATGACAACGTAACTCTTTCGCTTTCCGAGATCTATTGCTATTTCCATGTTTGCACCTGTTTATACATCACGCCGCAACATTATCTGACTTGTTGCGGCGTCAGGTGCTAGGAGGAGGAATTAAGCATGTCAAACTTTTCGGTTCTTTACACTCTCAATAAACTTCCTTTTTATTATAACAATAACTATGACTATGTAGACAATGAAGGCCGTTGCTATTGCTGGTAGAAAATTAGTGTTGGCTTTTATTCAAACAATACAATCTTGCAAGTGATCCCAGATGCTCCTCTTACATTTACAGTTCAAGGTGGATCTCGCCCATCGATAGGAAATAGATCATACATCAAATATTCAATAAAGATAAAAACAAACGGCACTGTTTATGGAACCGATTTCAATAGTTGTTATGTGTTAACATGCACTTATACAAATTCTACACCAATTACGGCTATAAACAATATGCTTCCAAATATATATTATCAACAAATTAAGGAAGCTTATTTGTACAATGCACTGCAATATGATAACGGATATTATTATTCTACGAATGAAACTTGGGTTAAGATGAATTCAACATCGTGTGGCTAGCCATTTTGATTCTATGAAACTTATCTATGCAAAATTGTGGTTGAAGAAGTACATTAAGTACAATCACGATAAACTAGATGAAAATAAGCTCAATAGAGCAATAATCAACCTTTCTCATAGGGTCTATAAATCGCACGGCATGAAAGGACATAATGTCAGACAAAGTATAAGGTCACAGCTTGTAGAATATAGCAAAGCAGAATTAGCAAAATATGATGTGACTTTCAAGAGACCTCTTAAGGTAAGGTATATACAGAGACATGCCAGAGTGCCAACGCGCAGAATATCGCATGCTGTAGGCTACACTATTTTATGGATAATTAAGATGATCGGATTGCTGATCATAGTCTTGATAATATATTATATTTTGCTTCACTTATAAGTTTAAACTGCTACTCGATGAGCATATGGAAAGCGAAGCTGAAAAGTCACTGATGAAGAGAAAGAAAGAACGAATAGAGAGAGTCGTAAAACTAGCATGTAATTCTTGCCAAGTAAGTGTACCGAAGATAAACTTTAAAGGCTGCCCATATGAATGGAAGAATGATGGTGGGATACAGCTTGCGCATTATCATAGTGGCATGATTTGCGTCTCTGAAAGGCAGCTAAAACTTGAACATCTGGGATCAGGATTAGAAGAAACTGCTGTGCACGAAGTTATCCATCACCTTGGTTTTAATCATAACACTAGTGCAAAACGAAGAGACTTTGAAAGAAGGAAAAATCAGGTCTTAAACGCACTTTGGAAGGAACTACAAGCTCCATTGCCACAGCCTAAGGCAGAGAAAATGGTGCATAATGTGAAAAAGAAGTCTTCTGTAGGGCAAAAACGAGAAGAACTTGAATCTGAAGTAAGGATATTAATACATCAACTCGATGATGCACGAGGAGAAGCAAGAATAAGGATACTGGATGAAATAGAAGCAGCCAAAAGAGAGCTACATAAAACAAGTTATATCGAAGATGGAGAGAGATCTATAATAAAAGAAGTAGATATTGCGAAACCTGAAAATACACATAGCCGATCTGCTGCTATGACTAAATCTCAAATAGAAGAATCTCGTAAAAAGTTATGCATAGAAGAACCTAAACCGGCAATTAAACTTATACCAAATGCTACAGTTAAAACCGAATCTGAACAGCCCACAATACGTGTGAGTACTAGGAAATCTGTCGGTATTTTAAGTAAAATTAAGAGTGGTCTTGGTGATGTATTTAGAGGGTTTAAAACACAAATCATTACTAGCCATTGCCATTATTGTGGGGATACCTTTGATGCTATAGTAAGGCCAAAGAAATGTCCATCCTGTGGATATACTTATTGCAGTAATCCATGTATCAACATACATCGTTGTTAGAGATTCTATCCATTAAGCGTTACAGGTGTTTTCGCACTGGTTATTTATACAGAATGTGGCTCTAAAAACATATGGCAAGATATAGTCATAAATCTATCCTTCCAGTGTTCAAAATGGGGTTTCTGTATATAACCCCTTTTTGTAAATGGGCCCGGTGAGATTTGAACTCATGACCTTTCGATTATCAGTCGAACGCTCTAACCAGGCTGAGCTACGGACCCGATGGGATAAAAGTGGTTGTTGGTAGTATATAAATTATGCCC
>JAJZIU010000015.1 GCA_021810455.1 Microcaldota archaeon | reverse complement strand
TTCATGGAGTTTTGTATCAACTCTCAAAGCACCTTTCTTATCCATAATCATGTAAACCATGATTCCTGAAACTGGCAATGCAAGACCTAGCGCAGCACTAAAGGGATCAAACTGCGTAAGCAAAAGCAGGCAGGTTAGAACTCCTATTACTCCTGTTACCGAAATCTTTCCTATATTCAACGGAACTTTAAACGGCCTTTTTACGTTAGGCGCAACGCGTCTGAGGTGCAACAGTGACAGATTAACCAACGCGAATACGATCAATGAACCAAAACTTGTTACTTCTGCTATTGTACTTATCGATCCTATTGATAGAAAAGCCAGTGCGATAGCCAATATGAAAATTGATGCGGCGTAAGGAGCTCTCTCCTTGTTAAGTTTTCCAAGAATCTTTGGCAATGCTCCGGCCCTAGACATTCCGAAAACTATTCTTGAACCGACTATCAGGAGTACCAAAGATGTGTTGAATGTAGTGAGCAAAGCAAAAATAACCAAAACCAGGAATGCTCCACTGCCTATTGTAACTGA
Source organism: Microcaldota archaeon (assembly GCA_021810455.1). Classification (GTDB taxonomy): domain Archaea; phylum Micrarchaeota; class Micrarchaeia; order Micrarchaeales; family CABMGC01; genus JAJZIU01. The sequence continues at coordinate 18,503 of JAJZIU010000015.1, read as the reverse complement.
AGCCGCAGCTGCCAGTGGGGCCGTAGACATCGATAATTGATTCCACGGAAGAAGGCTAACTGCTGCAATTCCAACAAGAACATAAAGCAACGTAGATAAAAGCAATGATATCAGAAGCCCTTTAGGTATGAGTTTTTCTGGATTCTTAGTCTCTTCTGCAAGATTTGTTATATTGTCAAAACCTATGAATGCAAAGAACACCAGTATCGAAGCAGCTACTATTCCGTGAAAGCCGTCTGGGGAGTAAGTGTAATCAACACTTCCAAACCTCCCTACTCCTGCCAAAACTACAATGATCAATCCTAGAACTGCTACTACACTCAATACTGTATTTATCTTTAATGAACCTTTAATTCCCCTTATGGCAATTGTTGTAAGTAGAATCAGGAGAGCAGGCGCTACCAGCATAATTGGCAGACCTATCACGCTGTGGAAGTATCTGGCGAATCCCAGAGACACAGTGCTGGCAGCAACTATCTCAGTAAGTAGCATGGTCCACTCCATTGTGAATGAGAGCAACCTGTTTCCATAAGCCTTTCCTATATACGTGTACTCTGAAGCCGATTTGGGATACATGGCTCCCAACTCCGCATACGACAAACCAGTAAAAAGTGCTACAAAAGCGCCTATCGCGAACGAGAACCAGATAGCGTTACCTGCAAATCCAGCAGCAACACCTGCAAGCACGTAAATTCCCGCACCTATGATGTTTCCCATTCCATAAGCAACAAGTTGGAATAAACCTGCCTCTCTTCTAAGAGTCCTCATAAGTTCATCCTAAATCTAGTAATCGATCAAATAAAAGTTCAATAAACCTCTGATTTGTGGAATGCTTTTTTCAAACTTCCTTTATCGCAGCCTCGACTTTTGACATGGTCTGATCGTCCATCTGTCTCATATTGTGCGCTTTCTTGGCGTGTTCTGATATCTTCTCCATAAGTTCCTTCCTTGTTTCTGCCCTTGCCTTGAACCCACAAGCTATCCCTATGTCCCTGCATGCAAAACTCTTTGCCATTCAACCACCACATCCAACACCGATGTATATCTATATAGGTCTTCGCATATGTTTCGCTAAATGATAATCAGAAAGTCAGAAACGTATTTATATGACAATATCTAATTTGTTATACTGATTCCTATGCCAATAATAGACGAAAAAACAAAATCAGATTTAAAAGGAATATTCTCAAAAGAGATGCACGGTGAAGTCAAAATATGGCTTTTTACAAGCAAGAATAAGACGATATGCGAATACTGTGATGCTGTGATTGAACTTGTAGATGCTCTGAGCGCTACTGATGATAGGATAAAGGTATTCAAATATGACATTGAAGAACATGAGAAGGAAGCAAAAATCATGGGAGTAGAGAACGTTCCCGCAATACTTCTGCACGGTGCAAAAGCCCATAACATTTACTACTATGGTATACCTACTGGATACGAGTTCAGTTCTCTGATACAAGATATAATAGACGTTTCAAATGGCACAAGCAGATTATCATCATCAACGAAGAACGCGTTAAAGGAGATAAACGAAAAAGTGGACATCAAGGTTTTTGTAACTCCAACATGCCCCTACTGCCCTCAAGCAGTAAGGATGGCGCATCAAATGGCCCTTGAGAACAGCAAGATAACCGCAAGCATGATAGAGGCAACTGAATTCATGGAACTATCCTCAAAGTATGGTGTCATGGGTGTTCCGAAGATTGTTATAAACGACAAGATTTCATTTGAGGGGGCACTTCCAGAGCAGAGTTTTCTGGAGTACGTCAAGGATGCGGCTTCAAAGTAATCACACATACATCAACCATTTATAATTTGAGTTTCAATCAGAATTGATGACAGTTAAGAATCCGGATAATATAATCACACACAGTAGTGTGAAAGGCCTAAGCTCAAAGGAAGCAGAATCCAACCTTTCCAAATTCGGATACAATGAGATAGTAGCAAAGAAGCCCAACTATTACCTTATTTTTCTTAAAAAATTCTACGGTCCTGTGCAGCTCCTTCTCTTTGTAGTTATAATCATATCCTATGTGATGGGCAACATCGAAAATTTTTATATCGTTCTAGCGCTGTTGGTTTTTAATGCTGTTGTGGGATTCCTCGAAGAGCACAAGGCTGACAAGTCTGTAGAGGCGTTAAGGCTGAGGCTCGTAAAAATGGCAAGGGTGCTGAGAGACGGAAGCTGGACTTCCCTTCAGTCTAGGCTTCTTGTTCCTGAAGATGTTATAAGGATAAGGCTTGGAGACATAGTGCCCGCAGATGCGACAGTTATCGATACAGATTCTGTAGAAATAGATGAATCTGTAATAACTGGTGAATCGATGCCTGTTGACAAAAAAACCCGAGACACCGTTTATCAAGGATCTGTAGTGAAGCGTGGAGAAGCTACGTGCATCGTAACAGGAACAGGATATAACACCAAGTATGGAAAAACAGCAAAACTTGTTGAAATAGCAAAATCAAAATCTCACTTGGAAAAAGCAGTTATGGATATAGTCAAGTATCTTGTCGCAGGAGATCTTGTCATAGTAACAATAATGTTTGTATATGGTGTTTTTGAACTGAATCTCGGCATAGGTATAATACTCCCATTCATTCTTGTCATGTTTATCGCATCTGTGCCTGTTGCGCTATCTGCTGCGTTTACCGTCTCCATGGCTCTAGGTACGGAAAAACTTTCCAAGAAATCCATACTCGTTACAAAACTGGAAGCTATAGAAAACACAGCTACAATGGGCATACTGTGTGCGGACAAGACAGGCACCATAACCCGAAATGTAATAACTGTAGACAGCATCGTGCCTATGGGATGCACCGAAATAGATGTGCTCAAGGCAGCCGCAGAAGCCTCAAGATCTGAGGATAAGGACATAATAGACGATGCTGTTCTCTCTCTAGCAAGTGAAAAAAACGTTGTTTCTGAAAAGCAGATAAAGTTCTCACCGTTCAATCCTTCTACAAAAATGACATCAGCCACAATATCTGGAAAATCAACTTATTACGTGGCAAAGGGTGCTGTCCCATCAATCTTGGAGATGGCAAAAGTCAGTTCCTCGCAATACAAAGAACTGAATTCTCACGTTGAGCAGATGGCTAAAGAAGGACTGAGAGCTATAGCAGTTGCCAAATCATCAGATCAAAAGAAATGGGTTGTAATGGGTCTCATAGCCCTTCATGATGCTCCCAGAACCGATGCAAAGAAACTCATAAATGAACTCCATGGCATGGGGATAAAAGTAAAAATGCTCACTGGAGACAATCTTGCTGTTGCGAGGCATGTCGCATCAGAGGTCGGTATAGGTGACAACGTCGTAAGCATGTCCACTCTTGGTGTGATGAACAAGGCTGAACAGGCTATAATAAGTGCTGACGGATTTGCAAACATATATCCTGAAGACAAGTACACGATAATAAAGGCTCTTCAGGGAGACAAGTACGTTGTGGGTATGACTGGGGATGGTGTAAATGACGCTCCAGCTCTAAAACAGGCGGAGGTCGGCATAGCTGTGTCTAACGCAACAGATGTTGCCAAGGAAGCCGCAGCACTGAATCTGACAAGGGATGGTTTAAACGTCATAATAGATGCGGTAAAGGAAAGCAGGAGGATATTCGAGCGCATGAGAATATACACTATGGCAAAGATAATCAAGGTTATGCAGATAGTCGGATTCGTCGCCATAACCTTCATAGCATTCAAATTCATACCTATAACACCATTTCTTCTAATACTTCTGATATTCACAAATGACATAGTAAACATCTCTATATCTACTGACCGTACGGGATATTCACAAAAACCAGACACGTGGCGCATACGATCAATATTTTATTCATCAGCCGTACTTGGCATACTCCTCATACTTCAGGCACTGGTTTTCATACCGTTAAGCTTCACCCTGCTTGGGTTGAGCATAGCACAGTTCCAAAGTGTCATATTCCTGATGTTCAACGTTACGGATAAAATGACCATATTCAATGTCAGGGAAAGGAAAAGTTTCTGGAAATCCAGACCGAGCAACGCTCTGATACTTTCATCCATAATCGGCATACTGATAGGCACTATGCTTGTTTATTTCGGAATCTTCATACCAAGAATAGGGATAGTACCAATACTTCTTGTTTTTGCATTGTCTACTATCTTCATGTTCATAAACGACATAGCAAAAGTGATCACGTTCAGACGTTTCCAACTCTCATGATCTACTCATTTGAATCTTATTGTATCCAAGTTCATCGGAGATCTGGCCTCTATCTTGAATCTAGAAGCTATGCTTCTTGCAAGGTCTTCACATTTACTTTCCTCTCCGTGCATCGTAAAAACCTTTCTAGGACCTGGCCTCAGGTGTTCTACAAAATTCATTAATTGTCTTCTGTCGCTATGTCCTGAGAAACCTTCTACGGTTTTTATCTGTGCATTTATCTTTACTGGTTCTAGTTTTCCATCCTCTCCCGGCAGAGCGGTTTCCTTCAATCCATTCTGCACCCTCCTTCCGAATGACCCGGCACTGTTGAAACCTACAAAAACTATCATGTTCTTCGGATCTTCAGCAAGAGCCTTGAAGTATTCTAGGCTTGCGCCACCATTAAGCATTCCTCCGCTTGCAAGTATTACCGATGAGCCCTTCTCAAGTATTTCGCTTCTCTCTCCTTTTGCAACTTCAAATATTTCGCTCTCGAAAGGTGAATTGTTGCTGAGTATCCTGTGTCTCAAGCTCATCTTTAGATATTCCGGATAAGCGGTGTGTATCGCACTAGCTTCCAATATCATCCCATCAAGGAATATTGGCGCTTCAAATTTGAATTGTTTGTTGTTTGCAAGATAATTTTCAAGCACAAGCATGAGCTCCTGGCTTCTGCCTACTGCAAACAATGGTACCAGTACCTTTCCTCCGTTATCAACAGTTCTTCTTATCGAATCTACTAGCATGGCTTCCGCATCTTGTCTATCCGGAGTTATGTTGTTGGCTCCTCCATAAGTGCTTTCTATAAACAGTGCATCTATTCTCGGATATCTCGTGTCCGCAGGATCAAAAAGTCTTGTGAATCCGTACTTCATGTCTCCAGTGTGCACTATGTTGTACATTCCTTCTCCTATGTGCAGGTGTGCAATTCCACTGCCAAGAATGTGTCCGGCGTTGTGGTATGTTAATTTTATTTCGTCTGTCACATTTGTTACTTCTCCATAATCTCTTGTTATCATGTGTGTGAGCATGGCTTTGATGTCTTTCTCACCATACAACGGAGTACCTCCACTCTTCTGCACCAGTTTTGTATAATCATAAAGCAACAAAGCTGCGAGATCTCTTGTTGGAGGAGTACAGTAAACTGGACCGCTGTATCCAAATTTATAAAGATAGGGGACAAATCCCATGTGGTCCATGTGTCCGTGCGTTAGTATTACCGCATCTATGTCATTAATCGTTATGTTGGCGCTATCGAGATAAGGGAATGCCTTGTTTTCATCTCCTGCTGCAGCTTCAACCCCTTTTATCCCAGGTTCAGGACTTATTCCACAGTCTATCAATATTTTCGAATGATTTGTTTCCAGCAACAGACTGCTTCTTCCAACCTCCTTAAAGCCTCCGAGTGCCGTGGCCTTAAGCCACTCACTTTTCACCAAAGGCCTATTTATCTTCTTTCCTATTCCAGTAAGGAACTTCTTCCTGAAAGCACTTTCCCTATAGATTAGTTGCCTGACCCCTTTTATCACATCGCTATTCATTGTCGGTGTCCTAAGCACTTTGGGTAGCCAGTGTGTTTCAGTTATTATCCTGATAAGTGTAACGCCGTTTTTGCCTATTACCAAACCTGGCTTTAGCGCTTCTATGTAAACCTGTGAAAACTCCAATGAGAATTTTATACCCTCTTCGTTAATTCCGGCTTCAGGAGGTACTATAGCCATTATGCGCTTGACTGCTTCGTCCTTGTCCATCAACTGTGACGGATCGCTTCTTACAATAAGCCTCTTTTTTATCGATGCTGATATGTTCTTTATTATGCCTTCATCGTTGTAAACGTGAGCTATGTTTTTAACGTAAACCGCTATGTCGGGTCCCTCAAACTCTATGCCTTCCTTTATCAATCCTGCATCGGGAGGCATTAGTTCTACTATCTTATCGAAGATCTCTTTCTCTTCCTTTGCTTCACTCAAACAATCACTGACTAAAATCTGAATTTTACTATAAATCGCTCTTAAATTTCCTTACTTTATTTAAGCATTTTTTCAATCTCTTCCCTTGTATACTCCTTGAAGCCCCTCTTCGTTATCGAGACGAGTTTCACCCCGTCTCCTGTTGCCGAATCCCATTTCATCGCTATCTTCAGTGCTTTTGCTGTATGCTTAACCGCTTCCTGTACTGATATTCCTTCGCTGTATACGCTTTCTATATAACCTAGTGCGGTTACAGAACCGCTCCCTGTCGATGCAAACTTTGATTCCTTAGTGTACCCTCCCAATGGATCTATGCTGTATATCTCTGGATTTCCTCTGTTCAATCCTCCAACTATCAACTGCACAAGATATGGAAACATCTTGTTCTCCTGAAGTATCAATGACAGCACCGATGTCGCAGACGTTGGAGACAACGGTCTTGATTCATCCATCTTATACATCTCGTTCTGCACTCTAAGCACCTTCACGAGATACTCGGCATCTCCGACTCCTCCTGCTATGGTTATCCCCAAATTTTCATCTATCTTGTGAACCTTTACTGCTTCGGAACTCGCGATGTAGTTTCCCATGGTGGCTCTCACATCAGCTCCCATGACTACTCCATCATTGCATACCATCGCTATTGTCGTGGTTCCGTGCTTAATAGCCTCGTAAAATTCCATATAATTTTTCTGGTCCATCCCTAACACACCATCTAATAATAATTATCAATTAACTTTCTTAGACTAAGTGTTAATTCTTAGTCTAAGAAGCCGAAAAGTAACGAATGAATTATATTAATAATCCACCATTACCTATAAAATACTTGCTGTTATCAAACGGCTCTGCCAATTCCGCGTATGCGAAGGTCCTGTATAACTTTGTTATTCTTACTTTGTGCGTCTTTCCTATCCTCGCTTTCGCATTTCTTACAAAGACCACCACATCATCTATTCTTCCGATGCCTTCTCCTTTAGGATTTCTCGCACTGAGTCTGACATCGTATGTTTCACCCTCAATTAATTCTTCTATTCCCATTTCATTCCCCGTATAAATAACGGATGATAAATATTTAAACATTTTCTATGAATTCTCTTTATTATTGTATTTTTTCGATTAAAAAATCTTATTATTAAAAAATTAGATAATGACGCATCTCAAGTGTCCGCTATTCGTTACCTGGTACTGTTTCTTATCTTAGATATGGTTATGTTCTGCAAACCAAAGTTTATACTCGAATTATTTTGTTGGTAGAATGCAACAGGGTTGAATCCTGCTGTAAGATTCAACACTATCGAGTAGTTTTCCGGCTGCGCAGTCACATTAAACACTCCTGCCTCACTGTTTCCCAGATAAACGTACAATGGCGAACTGTACAGATAGTTCATTGCCGTAAGATTCAATCTGAAAGCCGAGCTTTTCGGAGTGTAAATCATCATTCCTCTGACGTTATTTCCCCACCACATGTTTGACAAGGTCTGATTGCAAACGTATGGCGATGAACACATGTCAAATCCAGGTATCCATGATCCCACGGTGTAAGCCAACGTAGAGTTTAGTGCATGCTGTTCCTCCGTGCTGCTAACAGTAAATACTGTTGTATTCTGGTCCTGATAAGATTCATTTCCAAATGTGTTTACTAAATAACTTAGCAATTGCTCCTGTTGCTGTACACTGTAAGCATTTCTTATTACTGATACGAATCTTGTGTTGTACAATGACAGCCATAGCATGGTAAGGTTGGTATAATTTTCTAATATGGGATATGGAAACACGAGTCCACTTCCACTCTGCAGGTACGAAGCAGATACGACTAATGGGACATTCTCCAGGGAAAGTTCCTGCGAACTGTTAACCCTTGTCGTGTACCCTCCGATTAAAGGCTTGTGTGTTGCTGTTTGGTAATAAGTCGCCATGCTTGGGTACAAGAAACTGGTTGTGTACGGATCTGGAAGTGCCGGGAGTACCAATGTGGAGAAGTTACCTTGTATTTTTCCTATTTCGTAATAAGCCTTAGGTATGCTTGTTCCTCCAACCAGTGAGTTTGCAAATGCGTGTGAGAGTGGCATGCCGTTATACTCTATCAGTATCAATCCGGAGAAAAGAATTGCAAGAATAAACGCGTTCTTAGATCTGTTGTTCTTTTCAAGATGATCAAAACCCATTGCTGCAAATATCGCAAGGCAAACTGTAACTATCACATCAAATCTACCTGGCTCTCTTGCAAGGTTGAATAGCGGGATATCCCTATACAACATATAAAGTGACGGTATCGGTGTGGGGCTGTTTGCCAACTGTATGTACGGTCCTAAAGACAGCAGGAAGAACAACACACCTATTATTATCCAATAATAGTTTGTTTTCAGTTTGTCTTTCTTGTAACCGTAGTACAAACCTATTATAACAAGGAACAATATCGAATAACCTAGATACGCTGTTTTTTCAGTAGGATTCGGATTGTACTGTGCTCCATTGTAAGTAAGCCCATAGCTCTGGTTGTAATAAGTCTTGGATATTCCATGGAAGATTCCATTATAATAGCTTGGCAAAAGATACGAAAGTATCGTATCACTGTAAAGCATATTGTGAGCTACATCCGAGAGTTGGTTTGCCTGGCCTATTGCTCCTGAATTCAGATACGGAAGCATAGCTGCAAAGAAAGGCGAACCTATTATGAGTATTGACGCAATAAGTATCCCAACGTTAATATACGTCTTTTTGTCAAGTATCTCTTTTCTATCTATGAACAGTAAAACAATCAGGCTCAGTATGGTGAACAGGACTATGATTATTCCCTGTTCTATGTCTCCCATGAAAGTCAACAACACGAAACTCAGTCCGCTTAGCAGTGCATACTTCCTCTCCTTTGTCCTCACCATTAAAATGAAGCAAAGTATGTACAAAGGTATAAACTCTATTATTCCCCACTGCAATTGTGAGTATGCATGTGCTATGTGCATCGGACTAAATGCAAATATAAGCCCTGCAATAAAACTCGCGTAGTTGTTCTTTGTTAAATAGAATGCAAGCATAAACATGAACAGGCCGCCCAATGCAAAGCTTGCAAAGAACAGGAAATTGTATGTAAATGCCAAACTGATCAGTTGTAACGGAGCCGTGAGTATTCCTGACAGCGGTGTCATAGTTTGTGATATCAGGTTTGAACCTATTGGATAGTAAAGTAGCGATGTGTGATACGGAGATTGGTGCAACGTGAATACCGAGTAAGGAACCCACCACAGATTCCATAGACTCTGAAACGCATCTTCGCTTCCCGGAACCACATGTGTGATGCCTGCGGTAACATTCCAGAACATAATCAGCGATATGGCTAGATATGTAAAAAGCACCAATGCGTAGATTCTTTTTGACTCGATAAGTTTCCGTATCATTGAATCATTTAGAATAAAAATATTAACGATGCCTCTTTTATTACTTTTGCTTTAGTGGTTCATTCCATCGAATGCGTTTTCTCTATCTTCATTTGTACCGTTTACCCATCTTGTTGATGCCCCAACCGTTATCTGATAGGTATCCTTTGTCAAACCTTCCATTGTTGCATCTGCAATATCCTTCGACGACACCGTCCATTCTGTTTTCTCTATGGGTTTTCCTTTCAGGTTGGTATCGTACACTGTTGGCGGTATCAACTCGAAAACCTTAATTGGTGTGTTTTTCAGCTGATGTCTTAATGACATGGTGTACGAATGTATTGCTGCTTTTGTCGCAGAATATATTGGAAATATAGATAACGGAACAAATCCCAATCCTGATGACACGTTGACTATGGCTGCTTCTTTTTGTTTAGACAAAATTGGCACGAATCTAGCAGTCAGATAAACCTGCGATCTAAAATTTATCTCTATTTCGTCATCGTTTAGCAAAAGGTCATCAAGTCCCTTTGTAAGATCTATCTTTCTCTGAATTCCGGCGTTGTTGACAAGAATGTCCAGTCTTTTGAATTCTTCCATTATCTGGTTATAGATTTCACTTCTTTCGTTTTCATCAGACACATCACACTTAACGGTGTTAACTTCAGGAATCTCTGCCTTGGTTTTATCAAGTTTTTTCTGGTCTCTGCCACACACTATAACTGTATTGCCGCGATTAACGAAAGATAACGCAAGCGCCTTTCCTATGCCGCTCGAACCTCCTGTTATGAACACTGTTTTATTTTCAATAATCATTAAATCTAATTTATCACGAAAAGCAAAATCAAAAAACTATTGGAACGTGTGCAAGGAAAGGTATATTAGATAAACATTCCAATCCTATCTGCTTTCGAATCACAACGGGAATCAAAAATGGACTCTGTCGAAACAACAACAGAACTAGGAGTTAAGAGTGCTGGAGTTGCAACTTACTTGTTTTTTGGGAAGATAATCTCAACAATAATCGGAGCCGTGATGTTTGTCATAATGGCAATACTGCTGCGTCCAGTTGGATACGGTATATACACCCTTGCGATATCCATAGCAGGTTTGATCGGAACCGTAGGGGATCTGGGAACTGATGTATACTTCAACAGGCATATCGCAAAGTTTGCCGCAGAGAAAAAATTCAAAAAAATAAGTATTGCGCTTGGGGACGGCATGATGGCAATAACTCTGATAAGCATCGTGCTTATTGCAATCGGGATTTTGATAGGCAAGGTATTTCTCACTAAAATGTTTTCCGGTAATCTCGATGCATTCTACGTTGCTCTAGTGAGCATCTTCATAGTATCCCTATACAACATACAATACAACGTGCTGATAAGCTTCAGGGACAAAAAGGCCGTAGCCATATCCGCCGTAGTCAACGCAGCAATACAGGCAATCGCATCGATTAGTTTGGTGTTGATAGGTTTCGGTCCTCTCGGGGCTGTTGCTGGTTTCGTACTCGGTTTGTCCGGTGCAGAAGTGATCAACATTTTCAGCATACTCAAGCACAGCAGTATAAAATTCGATATAAGGGGGATGTTCTCACGCATTAAAAAAATGCTCAGTTTCTCACTTCCTATTGCAGGATCAGACATGATGTCCAGTGCTGTGGGTTATCTTTCAGTTACTGTACTTGGCTTGATGCTCGTTCCAACGGCCATAATAGGTCAGTACGGTGTTGCAGGAAAAGTCGGAGCAGTTATAGATGTTGTCAGTGGTTCGATAGGTGCAGTTCTAATCTCAACATTCGCAACCGCATTAGGGAGCAGAAAAATGAAAAAGGATATTTCAAATCTTTACAACTACTCAGTGTACTTTGGCATGCTGCTGTCTCTTCCTGTTATAATATACGTTACTGTACTTTCCAAAAGCATTGTACTGGCCGTGTTCGGCGCATCGTACAGTTACGTAATACTGTATATGCCTCTCATAGCCATAGGCATACTGATAAGCACAATAGCGACTTACTCATCATCGTTGGTAATAAGCATAGGGAAGACCAAAACGGTTCTAAAATACACGGCTATTGTGAGCGCAGTTGACATAGCGTCATTCATACTCATACCTCTATTCAGATTGTTCGGGGAGTACGCAACCGCAATAGCGGTAATATTCGCCATGTACTACATAGGGAGCTTCGTATCAATGTATCTTTACATAAAATACCTGAAGAATAATGGTATAAAAATAAGTTACAATAGATTTACGCGCTTAGGTGTTGCAAGTGTCGCATTTGCCATATGCCTTACTCCGTTATTTTTCCTTGGTTCAATGCACATGCCACGTCTCGATGATCTTGCAGTTGCGCTTCTCGGAGCGCTTGCGATGATACTTCTTTATCCTCCAATAGTGGCTTACAGCGGTGCTGTGTCAAGCAAGGAACTCGACATGCTAAGAAATGTCGGAAGAAAAACTCCTTTCATAGGTGCCGTAATAAATCTCATGATGAGATACGCATCTCTCTTCCTTAGATAGTTGCTTCATCCTTTTGATTTTTCTATTGCGTTATCAACGAAACTTACAAATATCGGTGAAGGATTTTCTAATCTTGATTTTAATTCCGGATGTGCCTGTGTTGCAACCCCGAAACCGCCTTTCCACTCTACAAATTCGACAAGGTTTCCATCTTTTGTAGTGCCACTGATCACCAGTCCGCACTTTTCCAAAGTGTTCCTGAACTTGTTGTTGAATTCGTATCTATGCCTGTGTCTTTCCTCTATCTGTGCTGATTTGTAAGCATCAAAAGCAAGTGTTCCTTTTCTAAGTTTGCATCTCCACGATCCCAATCTCATGGTACCTCCCTTCTGTTTAACCCCTTTCTGGTTTTCCATTAGGTCTATTACTCTGTATTTTGACTTAGAGTTGAACTCTGCTGAATTTGCATTCTCCAATCCGCAAACATTTCTTGCGTACTCGACAACCATGAGCTGCATGCCCAGGCACAACCCTAAATAAGGGATATTGTTCTCTCGTGCATAGCGTATCGCATTTATCATGCCTTCTGTTCCTCTCTTTCCAAATCCTCCAGGAACTATTATTCCATTGACATCCTCTAACTGTTTCATGCCATTCTTCTTCTCCAGATCTGTTGCCTCTACCCACTTTATATTAACTTTATAATCCGTGTGCGCACCAGCGTGAACTATGGCTTCGGTTACGCTTGCATAAGCATCCCTGAGTCGTGTGTACTTTCCAACTACCGCTATTCCAACACTATTTGAAGGTTTCACTATCCTTCCAACTTTATGCTCCCACTGCTCTACCTTTTTCCTATCAATACTTTTTCTTTCAAGCTTCAGGTCTTTTATTATCAACTTGTCAAGCCCTTGCTTCATGAAGTGCAAAGGCATCAGGTAAATGCTTTTGCTGTCTGAGTCATCTATTATCCTATCTGTACTTAGGTTCGAAAACAAAGCCAGTTTTTCCTTTGTTTTTGCTTCCAACTGTGATGAACTTCTGCACACCACATAATTTGGTCTTATTCCTGATTGAAGCAATAATCTAAAACCCAACTGTGCTGGCTTGGTTTTCTGTTCTCCTACAACATCCATTTTGGGTATATATGTCAGGTTCAGAAAAACTGTGTCGTGTTTTAATGCCAATTGTCTCATAGCTTCTATGAAATAACTATTCTCTATATCTCCCACAGTTCCTCCAACTTCTATAACTATGACATCTGGCTTTCTCCTTTTTGCAACTACTTCCACATTCTCTATTGCCTGATTAGTAAGGTGTGGTATTATTTGCACGTCCTCTCCCAGGTATCCACCTTTTCTTTCCCTGTTTATCACTGCACCAAACAATTTACCTCCGGTTATTGAAAGATCTCCTCCAAGGCTCTTGTTCAGGAAACGTTCGTATATTCCGAAGTCCATGTCAACCTCGCTTTTGTCATCAAGTACAAACACTTCTCCATGTCTGTAAGGATTCATAGTTCCGCAATCATGGTTAAGATATCCGTCAAATTTTATTGGATATGCATCATATCCATAGAAATCAAGCATTTTCAGAACAGAAGACGTGACAACCCCTTTGCCAAGCCCGCTCATTAAGGAGCCAACAATCACGATATACTTCGTTTGCATGTTCTTCAATGCAAAGAAAGGAATATAATCCTGTTGGGATTTTTCCTTTTATCAATTTTATATAGGACACGAGGATCCTGGCCAACTTAATGTTACACTTCCTCCGTAACCTCCACTGGCTCCAGCACCAGTACCGCCACCCCCTGTTGGTGTTGCGCCTCCAGAGCCCGAATCACCTCCACTTCCTCCAATTCCACCAGGATAAGTGCTACTTCCGGTTCCACCAGAAGTTCCGCTACCACCACTTGATCCACCCCCTCCTCCTGCTAATCCTGTGCCACTACCACAACTACTTGTACAAGACGCCCCTCCACCACCTCCACTTCCATAACCTCCACCTCCACCACCCCCTCCCCCCCATATTGCCCCACTACTTCCTGTTACATCTCCTGCGCCTCCATTTCCACCGGAATTTCCACTTCCTCCAGCACCTCCATTACCGCCATTATAACCTAACGAGCCCGCGCCTCCTCCAGATGCTGATCCTGCGGAAGCCCCGGTTCCTGCTGTACCTCCTGAACTTCCACCTCCTCCACCGCCAGCGTATCCTTGGTATGAAGCAGCCCCTCCCCCTCCTGTAGCATATTGTATTAATCCACTGTTAACAAGTATAGCAGAACTTCCTCCACCACCCCCTCCTCCTATTCCTCCACTGCTGCCTGTTGTGCTTCCGCCACCTCCTCCATAATAACCACTTCCGCCACCGCCACCACCTCCTGAATAACCTCCACCACCCCCTCCTCCACCTGCATACACTGTAAGAGTTTGTCCTGATGTTATCGAAAAACTTCCTGTTTCTTCTGTTCCAGTACTTCCAGCACCATTACCACCCCCTCCTCCACCTCCATACATTGTATAACTTACTGTAGCTGAGTCTGGTACGGTAATTGATTCATAACTCACGATCACTGATGTATTGGTTCCAGAAGTACAGAGTAATGTGGTTGTAATCGAAGTGCTAGTGGTTGTAGATGTAGACGTAGTTGTTGATGTTGTAGAAGTCGATGTGCTAGTCGTGGTTGTTGACAATGATGTAACTGATGTTGCTGATGTTGTTACGGTAGATGTAGAAGTGGTTGTCGAACTGCTCGTAGAAGTCGACGTAGTAGTGGTTGTAGTGGTTACTGAAGTTGTGGTTGTCAAGCCTATGGTTTGGTAGGTTGCTTTTATTGCTACTCTTCCCTGTATCGCCTGAGTTTCGTTAGTTATCGCGTTTGTATAATTCAACATTACGTAACCGTTGAAGAGGTCCCCTGAACTTCCCGTGAACTGAGTAGAACCAGAATAACAAGTAACTGTTATCGTTACATTCTGGCCTACCGGAACGTACAACTGTACTGGTTCCATGACGACCTGGCTTCCATTGGTGTTGCATCCTATTGCAGTTATGTTTATTGGATACTGTGTTGCCTGGTAAATATTGAGTCTTAGAATACCGTTCTGTGATATTGTGTAGCTTTGACATGACAAGCCCGTCTGAAGTGTGCACTCTTGACTTGCAAATGTGTTCGGATTAAAAAGTCCCAAGGCCGCAAGCGCCACTATGACAACAGCAATGATAACTATGGACCATCCATAAGTTACCAGGTACTCCATTGCGCTTTGCGATTTTTGTACTTCGGACATTATGCACACTTCTTCTAAACTGGTTACAATAATGTATTTTTTAAAACTACCTTTCACAAAAGTTTCAAAATATCATATATCGTTATTATGCCAACGGTCTTGGTTCCCTGTATCACTATAACGGCACCAAAGTTCTCAAGAATTGGTTTTAGTTTTGATATCTCAACGTTTTTGTCCACTTGCGGAAGGGAAGATTCTATTATTTCCTTTATCATTATCTTAGAAACGTCATCCGGAGATTCTGTTGCTATCTTGAGCAGATTCCTCTGGCTTACCAAACCAACCGCTCTTCCTTTCGAGTCAAATACGGGTATCTGTGGAAAATCATAGTTCTTTATTATGCTTATCGCCTTCTCTATCGTATCGTTTGGAGACACGTGCACTATTTTTTTATGCATTATATCCTCTGCCTTTTTGTTAAGCAGATTTCCATCATCACTCATTCTGCCCAATGTGTTTAACGTGTCTGCTATTGTGAATACGGTGAGATAGCTTGGATTAAGTTTTCTTATATCGCTCTCTATTCTGGCTATGGTGCTCTGGCTCAATCCTGTTATCTTCGCAAGTTTTTTTTGGCTTATGTTTAGTGTCTTCCTCATTTCTTTAAGTCTGTGTGAAAGCGCTTCCAAAGATTCCAATTCATACTGCATAATTACCGTTAGTAATATTTTGTGTGACAATTATTATATATATCTTTATGCAACTTCAAAAAATAAGTGATCTAATGAAGAACGTATCAGTTAACAAGTTAGATATAAGGCCAGTTACCGAACAAAACACAGAGTATGTTGAAAGAAAAGGGATAGGGCATCCTGACAGTTTGATAGACGGAATAGTTGACGCAACAAGTCACGCCCTATGTAGAGAGTACATTAACAACTTTGGTACAATACTACACCACAACGTAGACAAAGGATTGATAATCGGAGGAGCTTCAGAAGCAGGATTTGGCCACGGCAAAATAACCAAGAAAATAGAAGTCATAGTGACAGGAAGAGCTACTGCAACTGCAGGAGGCAAAAGGATAGATGTGGATCAGATAGCAATAGACACGGCTGGGAAGTACCTGAAAGAAAACACAAGATACTTGGACCTTGCAAATGAAGTTGACATATCATCTAAAATAGCCATGGGGAGCAGTGATCTCACTGGTTTGTTCAACAGAGCGAAGAATGACATTCCACTCGCAAATGATACATCTTTCGGAATAGGCTTTGCACCATTTACCGATACTGAAAAACTAGTGCTGGAAACGGAGCATTTCCTAAACAGCAAGGAGTACAAGAATCAAATGCCATCTGTTGGAGAGGACGTAAAAGTCATGGGTCTTAGGGAAAAGGACAAGATAACGCTTACCGTAGCCATCGCTTTTGTAGCAGAACTTGTTGACAATATTGACAAGTATGTCGAATTAAAGAAGAAGATAAGAGACGATGTAATAAAGAATGCATCGAGATTCACGGACAAACAGGTTGATGCTCATATAAATACTGCGGATTCGATAGAAGGTGCCGATGTATATCTGACAAAGACCGGATTAAGCTGTGAAGCTGGGGACGATGGTTCGGTTGGTAGGGGGAATAGGGTCAACGGGTTGATAACTCCATTCAGGCACATGAGTCTCGAAGCTGCTGCCGGAAAGAATCCCGTTAATCACATAGGAAAGATATACAACATATTGGCTACGGAAATAGCAAACAAGGTAACGTTGGAATATCCTGAAATAAAGGAGTGTGACATTGCAATACTCTCACAGATAGGAAAGAGAATAAGCGAGCCTCACAATCTCAACATAAACCTTGTGCTTGATGATTCGACAAATTTCTCAGACTTGCAGGGCAAGGTTAGATACATATCGGAAGGATTCCTTGAGAACATAGGGGACCTGACTCTTGATATATCGCTTGGCAAGTACAAGACCTTCTGATTCCATAGCTTTTGTATGCAGGTTAAGTTTTTCCTGCATATATTTTTATTTATAATTAGCGTAGCTTTGTCTGGTGTAAAAATGGAATTGAGATGGTTGGGCCATGCGGCATGGCTCGTTAAGTTCAGTACTACTACAATAGTAATCGATCCTTTTCTAACTGGAAATCCGAAGGCTGCTATAAGTGCTTCAGATCTAAAAGACGTGAACTACGTTCTTGTTACACATGATCATTCCGACCATCTTGGTGATGCATTCAGCATAGTCAAGAATACAGGAGCAAAACTGGTGAGCATGTTTGAGATTTCTCAAGAGGCAAAGAAGTCAGGTGTTCCGGAAGAGAATGCGATAGGCATGAACATAGGGAATCAGGTTGCTTTCGAAGGTGTAAAAATAGGTATGACACCTGCTGTACACTCTGCAAACTCTGCTGGTTTTGTTGTTTCGGGTGATGATCATACGTTATACCATGCTGGAGATACAGGCTTCTTCGGCGATATGAAGCACATTCATGATTTATATGATCCTGACGTTGCAATGCTTCCTATAGGTGGCTTCTTCACCATGGGTCCTAAGGAGGCGACTCTAGCTGCAGAAACGCTCAAGGCGAAATTAACGTTTCCTATGCACTACAACACATTTCCGTTGATAATGCAGGATCCTAACGAATTTGCGAAGAACGTGCACGGAAGCAAAGTTATAGTACTGAATCCAGGAGATACCTACAAACTATGAAAACTTGCATTTTGGAAAGTATATTAAACATTAGTAGTTACAAGAGTTAATGTCATGAGAATCATGGTTAAAGATATTGTGTGCTAAAATGAACGGAAAGGTAAGCCTGATAATACCGACTATAGAAGAAGAAAGGATATTTGATCTAATACGTAAGGTCAGGTCTGCCTTGGGCAAAAATATAGAGATAATAATAGTTGACAAGAGTAGCAATGCGTATTACAACAGGCTAAAGAAAACAGGTGCAAAAGTCCTCAGGCAAACTGACAAGGGCGTGGAGAATGCCATAATGTTTGGTTTGAGGAATGCAAAAGGCAATATCCTTGCCAGCATTGATGCTGACGGAACCCACGACATCGAAGGTCTCGTTAAAGGAATAAAGATGATAAAGAACAACGATGCAGATTTAGTTCTTGGTAATCGACTATCAAATCTGGAAAAAGGGTCCATGACTCTTTATCTCAAACTCGGCAATTCGATTCTCAGTTGGCTTTACGCAAGGTTGTACAAAAATAAAATACACGATGTGCTTACGGGTTTGTTTGTAATGA
>JAJZIU010000044.1 GCA_021810455.1 Microcaldota archaeon | reverse complement strand
GCTTCTTAAATCCATCTATGAGCGGCACGATGTTCCCAAGACTCTTGCTCATTTTTTCTCCTTCGCTAAGCACCGTACCGTTAACCACGATCTGTTTTGGCCAATTTTCCTTGTTCAACAAAGCCACATGATTGAATAAATACATTGTAAGATGATTGAATATCAAGTCAGGAGATGAGTGCCTTGACGTCTCAGTATACCAGTATGCAAACGACTCTCTGCATTTCTTAATCGTATCATACTCTATTCCTGTTTTCTTTGAAACCTCATCTGGAGAACCGTTACCTAGAAGCACGTAATCAAAAAACTCCGGAGTAAGTTTATTGCTATCTATATCTCCCAGGTAATTCGAGTAAGTATAAAAGGACATGTAAACGGTAGAGTCAGATAGTGATTCTATTATGTGTGTCTTATCAAACGGAAACGGTGTTCCCAATCCTTGTGCGCGTTCGGCAGCGCGCATGTTTATCCAATCTAATGCCGATACAAACGCACCTCTGCTTTTTTCTGGAAGTACGGAAATATGTGAAAATGCCTCTTTTGTCTTTTCCTTCCACTCATTATTTCCATAATTTATGAACCATTGATTATCTACCAGCCTTACGACAACGTTTGAACCGCATCTGCAGTAAACTGTCTTTTCATTGGCAAGCGTGTAAATCTCTATTGCAGATCCATCTTTGATCATCGACTCCTTCATCCTGTCCCTGGCTTCCTGCTCACTGACTCCTTCATACCCCTGTATTGTCATCACTCCTCTATGGAATTCCTCCTTGTACTCCATTTTTGTTGCCTTCTCCAATGTCTGATCATCAGAGTCGACAGTACCACCGACAAGTTCTATGTAAGTAAGGGCAGGAATTGTAACGCTGTCACCAGAGGTGCTTTCAGAATCTTTTAATTTCAGTACGATTATCGGGTTTATTTCTCCGACGTTATATCCGGTTGCCCTAAGTCTTTCAACTGCAGCATAATCAAATGGAGCATGTGCTGGTACGCTCATTACTATCCCAGTACCGACGTCTTTTTTAACAGCGAATCCTGGGAAAATAGGTATTGATGCATTTGTTGCGGGATTTATGCATTTTTTCTTCAACATTTCACTTCCATTGACGGTATCCAGAACCTTCAGATCCAACTGATATGATAATGTTTTTACGCTTGATTCTGACATGTAATAGGATTCTACACTATTGTTTATGCTGCATCTCACATAGTTTGCTTTTTCATCAACAAAAAGATTTGTCACACCATGTATTGTTTCAGGGCGATAAGTTGCACATAGAACATATGTATCTTCCCCATCAACCTTGAATTTGACTGCTGTCTCCGATTCTATTTCTGGTTCAACATCATGTTTTGTATCGTGCATGCCTACCGCATTGTTCTCGTTAAGACACCAGCCCACCGGATGCTTTCCTTGAACAAGCAAACCTTTTTCATTTAATAGTTTGAATTGCCATTCTACAAACTTGCTGAAATTCTTGTCTATGGAAATAAACTTCCTTCTCCAATCTATGCTATATCCTGCAGCGTGCATTCCTTTTTCTATTTCCTCAGCAAAATACATCGCGATGAAAAGAGGATCGGTCATTTTTGCTATGTCATCTTCAGGTATGTGAAATATTCTTAGTTCTTTTTTAAGTTCCTCGTCGTTTTCTCGTATTCGTTTAGCAAAAGCAAGAACCGGGGTTCCGGTTGCATGAAATGCCATCGGAAATAATACGTTGTATCCTCGCATTCTTTTATACCTTGCAAGTACGTCCGCTGTCCCGTAGGTTCTGAGATGCCCGATATGCTGCGGTGCATTTACGTAAGGAAAAGCAGCAGTAACCATATATGGTTTTGAAGTTGAAACATCATTTTCGAACAGTTTTGCATCGGACCATTTCGTTTGCCATTTTTTCTCTATTGAAGTATAATCTATCATCTTATCAATATAGAATGCCTATGAATCTATTAAAGCTTTACCGATACTGCAAAATCTACTAAAACGTTTAAAACGATACGGATTTATACCAGGACAATTACAAATTCAAAGTGATAGAAATGAAAATTTCATTAGCTACTGGAAAGGGAATTTACTTTGCAGGAACTTCTTCAGAGTTTAAAAGAGTTTTACAATCAATCCGAACACAGTTCGACAGAAATGTTTTATTGAAAGATATGACTAAGAGAGATTTTGATAAGATAATCTCAAAAAGTATTAGAGGATAATAATATTTTAGAATTACTAATATGCTGTTAGATTTACATTGACGCTTCTTTAAGGCTGTCATAACCGTAAAAAAATGTACTGTTTTTATCAGATATTCCAACAACAGAATCTCTAAGCAGTTTTTTTAATGTTTTAATAGAATCGCTTGATTGCACCGTATGTTTCAGTTTATCTGCGTCTTTTGCCCATGTCAACGATTCGAAGTACATCTCGGCTCTCAAAGAAATGTTATCAACTTCACGGGCCAAGTCTCTAAACTCAGATGAAGCGCGTACGCATATTTCGTATCTTAGATTTCTCCTCGAATTGTAACTTAGATCCTTGTTTCTCTTAAGCTCTTGGAGAGCCATATAGTAATAACCCTGCTCTACCAACATCTTAACCTTTGGAGGATATGGTGTCTGTCTCATTTAGTTTCGTTTAATATTTATATTTAAATTACTATATTAAATTAGTGGTTAATATGAAAAGACTTTCAAAACTCAGTAACAAATGGGAACGAGATCTTTTTAAAGAGGTATCTGGAAATGAACCTCCGAAGAACGTTTCACCGATGATAAAAGTTGCACTAAGAGGCATACGCGATATCCGATCTGGAAAGAAAGAATCAGACAATTTAGAAGACTATCTCAAAATAATTCGCAGATACTAAAATAATTTCATAATATCTAAGATATTATTAGACTTAAAAATATCATGACTTATCTTCGTTCTTATCCTTATGAAATAAAATAAAAAAATATATAATTTCAATATTGTGGAATTTGTTTTGAATAAGTCCCCATAACCACTAATTTCATATTTATGGAATGAAAATAACACTAGATGAAGTTCATCATTTCATAATTTTGAAAAAAGCCTGGTGCTGGTGATACCATACCGCTTTTTCTATAAAAGAACTTTAAAAGAGAGCATTTTCCTCTCAGAGTAGTTTTTATGTCAATTATTTGAAATCTATATATTATATTTCATTAATATGGAAGATAAAAATAGGGAAATGCAAAAATGCAAAATATTGGTCTCCGACGACAAAAATACCCTCTAATTTAAGCATTAGATGGTTCATATATTAAAATGCAATTATTTATATGGGTAAAAAATCTTGCGTATAAACTCAAAAGAAAGCGATTTTTATAACTCTATTACTATTTTAGAATTACTAATATTATTTGAGTAAGATTGTTGAATTGCAAGTTATATACACAATTCAATTCTTAATTTTGTTTCGGCTTCGAATTGCTTCTATAGATTTTTTACTTACCTCCAAGTTGCAACTAT
>JAJZIU010000014.1 GCA_021810455.1 Microcaldota archaeon | reverse complement strand
ATTGTACTTGAAGAAGTCAACTTCGTCATTATCATTGATGCCAAGCTCATTGGCTACTTCAAAAGGTATGTACACCGTTAACTTGTTGTTATGTTTATATACCTTCATTGCCAAACCACATTATATTATTAAAAGTGCAGTATAAGTATATTTATGCCTTATGAAGATTTAAAAGCATTGGCAGGATACACAAAAAAGGTATTGACTGCAAGCGATATGTCAGCTATCGAGGAAAATGCCCGTTGGCTCGGTGTTGACAGCACATTTCTTATGGAAAATGCAGCTAGTGCGATTTCCGATTTTGTAAATGAAAAGTTTTCTAATAAAAAAAACATACTGATAGTGTGCGGGAGGGGAAACAATGGCGGTGATGGAGCCGCTGCAGCAAGGCATCTTTCACAATGTCATGATGTGTCGATTGTTTTGTTAGGGAATGTTGATCAAGTGAGACAATTTCCTGCAAGCGCCAACTGGAAGATATTGGAAAAAATGCATTCGGTAAAAATGATTGAAGATCCGTATTCAGATTATCTGGAACAGTTGATCAAGAAAAGCGAATTGGTTTTGGATGCGATAGTGGGAACGGGATTTAGAGGAAAACTCGAAGGAGTTAATTTGAAGGCAGTTGAGACGATTAATAGGCTGAAAAACAAGTACAAATACGAAATTTTATCTGTAGATCTCCCTTCAGGACTGGATTCCACGAATAGACAGATGGTGGATGCTGATTTCGTAGTCACATTCCATAAACTCAAGGAAGGGTTAGTCAAAAATGGCAGGACAGTTGTAAAAAACATAGGCATACCAGTAGATGCAGAGTTGATGTGCGGTCCGGGAGAGTTGAAAACCGCTGCACGGATAAGAAAACTTTATGGAGGAAAACGCGACAGCGGATATGTACTAATCATAGGAGGGAGCGGAGAGTACCACGGTGCACCCGCATTGGCTTCGAACGCGGCGTACAATTTGCTCGCATCGCTTAGAACAGGAGCAGGATATGCGAAGGTATATGTTCCAGAATCAGTTAAGGATGCCGTACGAAAGGTATCCCCAAATACAATAGTTAGATCTTTCGGAGACGAAAGTTTCACAGATCAAAGTGTGCGCATTATTGAGAGGGAGATGAGCAGGGCAAATGCAGTCGTTTTGGGAATGGGAATTGGAAGGAGCAAAGAAACGCTTGACGCTGTTAGGGAAACGATAAACATTGCACACAGATTAGGAAAGAAACTAGTAGTGGATGCTGATGCTATATACGCCGTAGATAAAAAAGCAAAAACAAGTGGCAGCATGATACTCACGCCGCAGGATAATGAAATGAATTGGCTGTTATCAGGAAAACCTAGCGATAATCTTTCGGAAAGGGCGCTTGAAGTGGCAAACCTTTCTAAGAAACTGAGATGCAGTATTCTATTCAAAGGTCACACTACGATAATATCTAACGGCGAATTGATTAAAATAAACTTCTCGGAGAGTTCTGCGCTGGCGACAATGGGAACAGGAGATGTGCTGTCAGGCATTGTGGGAGGTTACGCCGCTACAGGATCAGGAATATTCGAATCGGGAGTTGCGGGTGCGCATTTGCACTCATCAATAGGAGATTCTTTAGCAAGAGAGAAAGGAACGCACATAATAGCAAGTGATGTTGTAGAGAAGATACCTGAAGCTATAAAGGCTTTCGATGTGGAGATGTAGCATGTCAGAAGCACATAGCAAACTGGAAAAAGCTGCAAATATATCTGTGCCAATAGCTGCTTGGATCCTCATCTTGATAGTTGGATTGCTGTTAGCAGTTATACCATCTTATACAAAGTTTGAATCAGGTTTGCATGGCATAGAAACAAGCATGTCTAATTTTATATTGTTTAATCCGGGACCCATCCTTTTGCCATTGGTGATTGGCGCGGTGATAGGTGCACGGACAGGAGCCAGAGCTGAAGGCCTTAAAGATGCACTGAGATCGGGGTGTTTGAATGGAGCTTACTCAGCAGTCATTTACGCGATATCAACCATGGTGATATTCGAAATATTGTATAGGATGCAGGGAATTCAGATTTCGATATTGCACATTGCGTTTTCTTTGTTGCTGATACCGATTGTCGTGTTGATGTGCATTACTGAGGTTTTCTCATTCTTTTCATACTACAGAAATACCTGATCAGCGCGTAGACACTATTTTTATTATGTCATTATTCTGTAGTACATACTCCTTTGACAGTCTGTTTTTAGTCCTGGCATCTATCGCATAAAGCATGTGTTTTGAAAGATCAGTGTGTATAGAAGCTGCAAGATCAAGGGCCGTAGAACCTTTCTTCAATAATATCGCATCTGGTAGCACATTATCAAAATGGTCAGTGTATTTGTTCTCGTTTTCTACAGGGTAAACCACTATGTTATCCAATAATCCAAACACACATTTGTTTATTATTTCCTGGATTCCAGTGCCGTTGTGTTCTTTTACATAGTTCATCATATAGCTCAGAGCTTTGTTTTGTTCGATGCTTGGTTTTCCGATTATTTCAAATGTCTTTTTCCATGTAGAGTAGGAAATTAGGCCATTCTTTGAAGCCTTTTTCAGCGCTAGTTCTATAGCTCCAGAGCATCCTACAACAACATGTCCGGGAAGCTTACTTATCAACGCTTCCAATTTGCCAGCGTTAGACTTGTCAAGCTTGTTTGCAGCTACAAGAACTGGTTTGTTTGAAATTATGAACTTTTCAGCAAATGTAGTCACGGCTTCTTCATCCCAGGCTATATTTGAAAGTGGAAGGCCGCATGAGTCTGCAATCTCCTGTATTTTTTCAGGGTTGGCCCCAAAACCCGAAAGCATCTCTGCAAGAGCTGCTGAACCATCCTTTCTTCTTGATAAAGAACCTAGATGTTTTTTTATTATGTTTGACAGCCATTGAACAAGTTCGTCGTAAACCATCTTCACTTCTTCAGAAGGATCACATCCTGAACACGGGTTGCCGTCTACACCTGTTTCCCCACTGACATCTACAACCTGTATAAGAGCTTCAGAATTTACCAAATCATTGAGAAACTGTGATCCCATACCCTTCCCAAGGCTGGCACCGGGTACAAGACCTGCCACGTCTATCACATTTAATGGTATTAATCGTGTTCCATCAATACATGCAGAGTTTCTAGGATGGCATTTTATCCCAAGAGATTTGTCAGGACATTCTGAAGTAGCGTATGCAACACCGAGATTCGGTTTTATTGTGGTGAATGGATAATCAGCAATATCTACTTCGGACTCTGTAATAGCAGAAAATATTGTACTCTTCCCTTTATTAGGTGCGCCGACCATACCGATTAGCATCATATCGCCATATCTTTGCATCAACTTTATTAATATACTTGGAGAATAACTAAATAAGAGCGGGGGTGGCAGAGTCTGGTCAAATGCGACAGGTTCAGGGCCTGTTTCCTTTAGTGGATGCGTGAGTTCAAATCTCATCCCCCGCATCACGAATATTTTAAATATTGTTTGGCAGGTTATCTATATAATTGAAGTGAAAGATAATGGATGCATTGATATTATGCGGAGGATTTGCTAAAAGATTGGAGCCTCTTACTTTGTTCGTACCAAAACCTTTGCTACCAATAGGAGGCAAACCTTTGATAGATTATATAGTAGATGATGTAGAAAAATCAGGAGTGAATAGGGTAATAGTGTCTACAAATAAGAAGTTTGCAAATCAATTCGCGTATTGGAGAGATAATAAAATGGCATCGGATCCAAAGCACAATATAGAGTTGGTAGTAGAACCAACAGTGCATGATGGCCACAAGTTCGGAGCGATAAGAGGAATAGAGTACGCAATAGAACAGACAGGATTGGATGATGATTTACTGATTATATCTGGTGACAATTTTTATAATTTCAGTCTAGATGCGATGCTGGCATATTTTAGAGAAAAGAGAAATCCGACCATATGTGCACACGATATAGGATCTGAAGATGAAGCAAAAAGATTTGGAGTCATTAAAATGGAGGACAATGTTGTCGTAGAATTTGAGGAAAAACCTGCAGAACCAAAGTCAACGATAGTGAGCACAGGAATATATGTTATGCCAAAGGAGATAGTGTCTCAGAGTAGTGAACATAACACGTTTAAGGAATATCTCAAGGGAGGAAACAGCCCAGATGCGCCAGGATATTTCATGCAATGGCTTGTCAAGAATCTCGAAGTGCATGCAATAGTTTACAGGGAAGAGTGGTTTGACATAGGCACTATAGATACTTATAGCAAAGTATTCTCGAAATACCAGAGCAACGAAACATGATATAATCAGTATTTTAATGTTTACATCAAAGTCTTATCATGCTTTCCAGACTTCAGAGTGCGATGGAGTATTTGATTACTTACGGATGGTCTATAGTAATAATAGCTGTGATCATAGCTGCACTGGCCGCACTGGGCATATTCAGTCCAGGTAAATTTTCAGGACAAGAATGCAACATACAGGAAGGCCTTGTTTGCCAAGGAGCATACATGATGCAGAACGGTACGTTGTCCTTGAATGTGTATCAAGCAACCCAATATCCAATAAACATTACCGCAATAGGGTGTAATACCGAAGGGAACGTGACAAACATGCAAAGTCCAAGCGCGTCGGGGGGCATATACGTGCAGGTAGGAAGCAATGTTACGCTTTATGTTCAATGTTATACAAATACAGGAGCATTCTCAGGTACTCCGGGAACACAGTTCTCAGGATTCATCATTATAAACTATACTAATGAACAGACGTATGCGAATGAGGTTGCACAAGGAAAAGTGAATGTTGAAGTTACGTAGACGGATAAGTTATAGTTTGATTGCATCCTTCCAGCAAATTAGAGCTTGTCTGACCCCTGATTATTAGAGATGGATAACCAAGGTAGGGAATCTTTCCTATCACATATCCAAGAACTTCACTGTTGTTTGGCGGATATATGCCTGCTTGTAAATCAAGAACCTGATTGTTATCACCCTTTGTCAAAAGATAATAAGTATTATTTACCTTTATCGCAGCGTATAGACGGTGGATTATGTCTTCTCTCAATCCGTACAGACCAACGCCTTTGTACACTATTACAGGGTTGCTGAAATTTTCATTTACCCTTATCCCATTTATGGTTATTGATGAAGTGTACACCGTTTGCATATGTGAAGTGCCTATGGTTACATTGGCAATCGAAAGATTATACGTTATGAGATTCTTTGACTGGTAAGAATTATTTACAAGGCATTTGTACGGATCTCTTGAAGTTACAATGCACGGTTCGCTAAAAAACCCTGTTTGATATTTTGAAGCGTTCGGTATTGTTTCAGCTATCGCAGTATTGTTGTAAGCCAGTGGATACAGCATTTCGCCACTTATGTTTGAACTTACGCGTGAGAATTCGGTTTCGTTTACACTTATTATGGGTATTCTGTTTTTATTTAAGAAATCGGTCATGTTACCTATCCCATGCAATACAACGATATCGCCTCTGTGGAATACAGGAACCATACTGCAACTAACAACCACATCTATCGGAGTTGAGGAATGCAAAATAAGAGAAGGCAAAACCCATACCGCCAAAAATGCAACCACTATCGTTATTACTATCTCGACAAGCGTTTTTTTCATACCGACTTCTTTCACTCCTGATCTAAATTCGGCAGCGACAGTAACGATTATCAAAACAAATGCAAATATGCCTATTGCATAATTATTGAATATTACATATAACAGTATTGCAGCAAGTGTTACAGCGTACAAAATGTATATTGAATTTTCATTCTTTTCTTTTTTCTTTGAGAGTTTTTCTTTCATAAAAATCAATTATTTATCTTTTTGGCACACTTGCTACCTCTATACCGATGGCCTTTGACTCGTCTTCAGACTTTATTACACCTATAGCTGCATCGGCATTTGATATGAGGGAATCGTTGTGACTTACAACAACGAACTGTGCACTCTTGCTCATTTCTTTAATAAGAAGAGATAATTTTTTGGAATTGTCCTTGTCTAGAGCAGCATCGACTTCGTCGAAGATGTACAATGCTGAAGGCTTGCACATATGGATTGAAAATATCAATATCATTGAAACCAGGGCCTTTTCACCTCCTGACATTCCTCCAAGCAGTTTGGTTGTCTTGTCGGTGCTTATGCTTATTTCAAGACCGCTATTGAAAGGATCTTTGGGATTTTCTAACCCTATTGATGCCTTTCCAGGGAATATGTAATTATACAATTTTGAGAAGTTCTTTGCTACATCGTTTAATGTTACCATAAATGTCTGAAGCTTCTTTGACTCTATTTCTTCTATCATTTTCAATATTGCATGCCTTTCAGTTTCAAGTGTATCAAGCCTGGATTTAGCTTCATCAACACTTTTCTTCTTGTCTTCATATATTTCTGGTGCTTTCATGTTTACATTTCCAAGTTCCTTTAGCCTTACTTCAAGCACATTGGATTCCCTTTCCATCTCCGCTATTGGCGAATCAATCTTCGCTATGACATCAGTATAGGCAGAAAGTTCTGCGCTTATATCATTTATTCTTGTTTCTGTTTGGCTTCGCTTTATCTTTAATTCGTTTAGTATCCTGTCATTTGTAGTCATTTCTACAGAGAGTTTTCCACTCTCTACGCTCAGTCTTGCTATTTCTGAATCTAAAGAATTAAGTCTCGTGTATAACTCCTTTCCAGAATCACTGCTGTTCATTATCTCTGCTTCTATGGATTCCTTCTCTTTTTTCAGTACGCTGGTTTTAGCTTCCTTGTCCTTCTGCTGTTCCTTCAATAATTTTACTGTCTTTTTCTTTTCGGTTATCTGCTTTGTTGTCTGATCGATTCTTTCAGTTAGCAATTGTAGTTCCTTTTCGATACCTGCTCTTTTTATTTTCAACTGCTCAATATCCTTTCGTAAACCATCAACCCTTGAAACATCTACACCCTGGGTTGAAGTGCCGCCATAAAGTCCAGCCATGCGTTCTCTGGAGTCATTTATTTCCTGGGTATAGATCACTCTTTTTGAATCTAGTGTTTCGAGCTCGCTTTGTGCTTTGGAGATCTTTGAATCTATTGTTATGGATTCCTTCGACTTGGAGTTTATCGTTGATCTTAAACCATTCAGTGAGTAATCCAACATGGAGGATTGTTTCTTAGCATCTTTAAGTTCCATCTCCATATAAGCTTCGTTTTTTCTTGTGTCGTAAAGTTCTTTGTTTATCGAGTCGAGAACAGACAATTTTTCCTGTTTTAATGAACTTAGTTCTTTTAGTTCAGCATCGATCTTTATCTGTGACATGCGTTTAGTTGCAGATCCGCCAGACATTATCCCAGATTGTTCTACAAGTTCCCCAGATATGGTTACGTATCTGTGTTTGCCTATTCCGAACGATTTTGCCTGGGATGCACTGTCTATCAGATATGTGTTGTTTAATACGTAGTTAAACACTTTTGAAAACTTTTTATCGAAATCTATTAGAGTTGTTAGAGAAGTGGCTCCGGGAACTTTTTCATTTTCTCTCCGTTGTTCCAATTCCTTTATAGGAATGAATGTTGCGCGTCCAAATCTGTTTTTCTTTAGGTATTCGATTATGGTACTTGCAACCTCTATCGAATCTACGACAATATAATCAAACCTGCTACCTGCAGAAGCCTCTATAGCATATGCATATTTGGAATCATAGCTGCACAGTTCGGATGCTTTACCGTAGAAACCCTCTGTTTTGCCAAACTTTGAAACGATACGTTCCATCATCTCGTTTGGCCTTAGGAAGGAGCGCTGTTCTTTTAGATTTAAGGTTTTGCCATCGATTTCACTTATGGTTGAGTTAGTATCAGATGCTTTCATATTGAGTATGTTAATTTTTTCTTTTATCAGGTCCAGATCCTTCTGTTTTTTTATCGCCTCGCTTTCTATCTCTTTTTTCTGTTTTTCTTTTTCTTCAAATTCTGAGTTTAATTTTTCGATCTCGTCTTTGTTTGATTTTGAAGAAACTCGCAAAACTGCGAGATCTGCCTGTAGATTGGATATCAGATCGTTTATAGAGTATAATTCCTGTTCGATTTTTTTCATTTTTTTATTTAGTTCCAAAGCTTCACTGGCAGTATTTACACCACCCAGGGATTCGAGTTCTGAAGAAGCATTTTTTATTTGTGATTCAAGTTGAGATAGATCAACTTTGTCCGCATTGATTTTTTCAGTAGAAACTTGGATTTCGGAATTTAACATTGAGATATCATTTTCATTTGAGGAAATAGAACTCAGAATGTTATCTATGCTAGAGGATGTTGATGCTAGCTCAAGTTTTATTGCTTCTAACTTTGCATTCTTTTCGCCAGATCGTTGTGTGCTTTCACTAAGTTCTTTTGTGAGAGCTTGTCTATCCATACTCATCTGTTCTATCTTCTTTTTCAGTTCTTCGATTTTGTACGATAGTTCATTCAACTTTGAGTCAGTTATGGCCATCTCACGGGTTATCTGTTCATTTTGACTAGTTGCCTCAGACTTTCTTGACATGAGTATATTATAATTAAGAGCGGTTAGCCTAGTTTTGAATTGCATATACTTTTCTGCAGCTTCTTTCTCAGCAGACAACTCGTTTAGAAATCCCAAACGTTCATTTACAAGTATCTGGGATTCGCTTATACGTTGGCTGACTTTTTCCAGTTCTTTTAAAGATTCGTTCTTTTTGTATTCAAATTCCTTTATCCCGGATGCGATGTCGATTAGTTCTCTGCGTTCTTTTGGAGTAAGTTCGGTGTACTTGTTTATTTCCCCTTGTGCTATTGTATTTGTTTCGTCAGCTCTTATTCCGTGTCTGCCAAGAATTTCAAGAACCTCTTGCCGTGTCATTCGTTTTCCATTCAGCCTGTATAAGGATTTACCATCAGACCTTGCAGCTCTTGTCACAGTTATCCTATCATCTCCATTGAATTCGAGTTTTACGTACGTTTTCCCCGTTGTGCCTTTTGATTGATTTTTCTTTGAAGACATATTTATTAGAAATTCGAGCCTGTTTGCACGTAGCCTTCTTAGTGAATTTTCTCCAAGACCAAATAGTAGAGCATCACATATGTTGCTTTTCCCACTGCCGTTTGGACCTACAACACAGGTGAAACCTTTGTTAAAGAATAGTTCGTTGTGTTTGAATGACTTAAACTTGTCCATTACAATAGATTCAAGATAAAGCATCGTCTTCACTGGTCGAATTATATCTGAGTATCGAAAGTATTAAAACCCATATTGTCTTGATTTCGTCTCGCGTATTTTGTTCATTATGTGCAATGAGATCAGTGCTTGTAGTCTCTGTGGGGTTATTATGCCAATGGGCTTGTCGTTTTGCACAACCAACGCTATCCCGCTATCGTTGATTTTCGAAACTGCATCTACAACATTTGTTTGGGAAGGTATTTTGATTATGGGTATTGCAAGATCTATCGCAGTTTTTGCAGAGTCAGTTCGTCTTCTGAAAAGATCAACTAGACCGTATCCGCCATTGATCTTCGTGAGTATTATGTGCTCATTTGTTTCTTTGAATAGCGAATAGAGTTTCTTCACTGTGGTGTTTGGCTTTACTATAATAAATCCTTTGCTTATTGCTCTAGACACATTAAGCCCAGCAGTGTCTTTCCTGAGTATCGCTGTTTGTTTTTCCGCTTGTGCTCCGCCATATAGCCAGAACGCTATGAAGAGATATATCAAGGCGTAAGTTTCCTTGTAAACAAGGGAGACATTGGTAGTTATAATGTAGATAAAAGAGCCAATCAAGAATAGGGCTATTATGTAAGTGCTTATCCTTACGGTAAGCATCGTTGCATCGAACTCGTTATGTTTTCTTTCTAGATAACCACGCAGCACTCTCCCACCGTCCATAGGAAATGCAGGGAGAATATTGAATATGCCAAGGAATATGTTAAGGATAAACATCCATTGAAATATGAAAGTTATGATGCCTATTGGAGAAACTGCTGACAGCATACCGAACAGACCGCCTATGAAAAGGCTGGTTATCGGACCGGCTATGGCTACATTGAATTCGACGTCTGGCTTCATTTTTACGGCATCTATGTTTGATATGCCGCCTATTGGAAGCAGCACTATCTCCTTTACTTTTATCCCATTGCGCAGAGACGTCACAGAGTGCGCAAGTTCGTGAACAAATACGCAGACAAAAAGCAGCACGATTATTGCAAATCCAAGATAAAGTTGTAATATGAGCGTGAATAACAGAAGTAGTATGAATGACCAGTGTAGCTCCACATTTATTCCGAATATGTTGCCTATTTTCAAAGAACCTGCAGCCATATGATCATACGAATGCATATTAAGTTTAAGAATAATAAGGTTATGCATGATAGGGATTCCTTCCTTAATCAAAAATGAGCCAGCACTATTTGTTAAAGATAGGAAAATGCTTGTTATAGGAGATCTGCATTTAGGAAAGGAACTTGCTATGAAAACCTCTGGGATACACTTGGGAAATGTGCCAGAGGTTATCTCAAGGCGCATACTTGACTTAAAGAATCGTAAAAAAGCTACGAGCATCGCATTTTTGGGTGATGTGAAGGAGAGCATCTCTTATCCAACCAACGAGGAGATGGCAGCACTTAGAACCCTTTTTAGGAAAGTTTCTGATACGAAGGTGGTTGTTGCTAAGGGGAATCATGATGCCTATCTCGAAGATTTTACAAAAAGGTTTGGATTAGATGTGAACATAAAGAAAGAATTCATTTTTGAAGATTTTGCGCTGATGCACGGGAATTTTATCCCATCAAAAGAAGCGCTGGAGAAAAGGCACATAATAATAGCGCATGGACATGCCGCAGTGAATACAGGAATTGGAGATGAAAAGGTCTGGATTTTTGCAAAACCAGGTAAAGCTGCAGTAAAAAGAAATTCAAAACTCATCATAGCTCCAGCATTCAATGACCTGATAACAGGCAGCAGGATAAATGCAAATCTAAAGAAATTCATACCTTTGTTCAACAAGGATGTATTTGATTTTTATAACGCTGAAGTGTATGGTTTGGATAAAAAGAGGATAGGAATTATAGGAGATCTTATCTGATGCTGATTTTCGAGTGAGAGGTATATATTTGTTATTAGGAATAGATTTGTGGTAGATTTTATAACAAATTACGTTGTTTCGGTGCCTCTAGACAAACAACTTGCAGAACTCATTGGTAAGAAAGGGTCGGAAAACAGTATAACATTTTATAATAGGACATACCAGGGAGATGTGATTGTTGCGTTGGTTCCGACTTCGATAGAAGAAAAGTTTTATGCAGTTGCGGAATCGATGCTGATGTCAGATCAAATAGTATTGAGTACAGCTTCGGTAGATAAACAATTCGGAGAAATTGCAATAGCTTGCGGACTTCTTAAGAAAAGAGTTGTACTTACAGATGATAATAACGTAGACAGACTGGTAAAAGAATCAGGGATAGAAGATTGTGTAGTATCTGGAAGAGGATCGGTGTTAGACAAAATAATTGAGAAAAAACACATCGAGCAAAACACTAAGAAGTGGTACAGAATAGATGTAGATAAATCATTCGATGTAAAGGGTATAGGCACTGTAGTTCTTGGAATAGTGACAAAAGGCAGTGTAAGCGTCCACGATGTGCTAGCACATAGATCAGGAAAAAAAGCCACAGTCCGTTCTATACAGAGCCAGGACAAGGATTTTGAAACTGTGCCAGTATACACAAGAGTCGGTTTGGGATTGAAAGGCATAGAGAGTGACGATATTAAGAAGGGAGATTTGCTTACCAGAGAAAGTGTAGCAGCTACAGACAGCATAAGTGCAGAACTTATAAAATCAAAGATAGCACGGGAAGATATAGAAGCAGGAAAGATTTATGGTTTCGTATCAAACTTCTCATACACTAATGCAACAATGAGTTCGATAGAAGATAGCAAGGCAATCATGCGTCTGGAAAAACCATTACAGATTGAAAAAGGAGACCAGTTTTTACTGATTAGAAAGGAACAACCAAGGATATTTGCAAGCGGCAGAGTATTGTGAGTGATTTACCCACATTAAGAGTAATGGCAGAATGATGTGCACGATATTTAAATATGTTATGTGTTTGTCTATTGACCCTGGATGGGATTATTTCAGAATGAAAGAATTGCATTAATACTTATTTTTGTCACGTTTATTTTTGTAACAAATGAGGCCATGGGGGCGGCTTTGACAGTGCCACCAGCATTACCCACATCGCAGACAGTGGATCAAGGTCAGGGAATTTATGTATCAATAAACTCACCGAGTGGAGGCACACCGCCATATCATTACCAATGGCAAGCCATTATACCAGGATCTTCGACGTTTACAAATACGACATTGTGTTCGGCTCCCACAACGCAAGTATGTTCTTTTACTACGACAACAAGTACGACAATAGGTAACTATCAATTTAGAGTGAGAGTCCAAGACAATAGAGTATTTCCAAGTCCACGCGTAACATATTCAACAGCAGCCAATGTAACCGTAAATACACAGCTGTCCTTAGATTCGCCAACAGCATCAAACACAGTCATGGACCAGGGGCAGCGATCAAGAATAAATGTGAATAATGCATATACAGGCACTCCTTCGTACACTTATCAATGGTTCGTGTTAAATCCAGGCCAAGCCACATATAGCAGCATTTCGGGTGCTACTGCAACAACATACAACCTCATAACCACAGGAACCACGACTACAGGAGAATATCGGTTTGTGCTTCAGGTAAAAGATTCTGCTACAGTAAATTCAGTAACCAACTCACCATACATTTCAGTTATACTTAACCCTGCCTTAAGTGTTCCTGCACCAACGGCAGTGCCTTCAAACATATACCAAGGAGAAAATTCCTTGATTTCAATACTTCAACCAACTACAGGGACGTCACCTTATTTTTACCAGTGGTTCAGATTGGATCCGGGATCAGGAACGTACAGCCAGATTACAGGAGAAACAAGTAACACATACCTTTTTACAACAAACTCATTGACTACGCCAGGTACTTATGGATTTAGGATACGTGTTGCGGATAGCGCGACAACATCAAATATAGTGGATTCTTCAAATGTTTTGTTAAGTGTAAGTTCAACTTCAACATCCACCACAACTACAAGTACAAGCACTACGACAAGTTCCACTTCTACTACGTCTTCGAGCACTACGACATCAAGCACAAGTACTACGACAAGTACAACTTCCACCACTTCTTCAAGTACAACCACTTCTGAAACGACGACATCAAGCACCACACTAGAAACTACTACGTCATCAACTACAGAAACCACAACATCGAGTACAACTACCACTGAAACGACGACAAGCACTACGACAACTGAGACGACAACATCGTTGAGCACCAGCACAACAACTACAGAGACCACAACGTCCAGCACTAGTACCACGATTGAAACTACGTCTTCGAGCACTACGACATCAAGCACAAGTTCTAGCACAACAGTTTTAACAACTTCGACTACAACCTCCACAATTACTACAACAGTTACGGGAGGGCCTAGCGGGCCCACAGTCGCTCCTGGAAGAGTGATCTATCAAACCACACCAGTAGTTACACAGATTCAGCAAGGATTTATAGTCAAAAATCTGTCTTTACAGAGCACGGTACACATATACCTGAATGGCCATTTGTACAGGATAATTGATAATTATATAACTCCAGGATATGCTGATGTGTTAATAAACAATGTGAGCTACAACATATATGGGAATACATCAATACGCTTTGATAAAAACAATATAGACGCATATTACATAAGACTCTTGAATCTGACCTCAGATCCAAGAAAGGCCAAGATTGATTTTGAAGTGTTTTACGGCCCTAGCGATCAGATACAATCCATTTTTGTGCCGGAGCAAGAATCGCTAATCAATATAACCTTGGCTACATCAAGGGCCATTCCGATAAACTTGTTCGGGATGAGCGTTCTGCTTAATGTTTCAGCAAGTAAACCAGGAAAATTCACCCTTGATATAAAGAATATTACTTCATCAAACAATACACCTTCTCCACCGTACGGATATAACAAATTATTGATTTTTAACATAAGTGTCAATAGTAATACTGTAGGCATACCTGACATTGTTAACATATCTGCGACTTCAAATTGCGACTTTTTGAACAATAGAACGACAGCATTCATATTGGTAAATGGAAGTTGGAATATGATGCCTACATACAGTGTTAACAGTCAATCATGTGTTTCATTGCTTCGAGTGAATAAGAGTGCAACATTGGCAGTGATGTATTATTATCCAGCCTTTACCAATTTCACTTTGACTACAATACCGACAAAGTCTACAACAGTTGGAACCACTTCGATACATAACCAAACAATTACAAGTCAGCCAGCAAGTACGGGAGAAGAGCAGGTATTGCTTGTTGTTGCAGCTGCTACCACAATAGTTCTTGTAATAATGCTTTACAAGCTCGTTATAGCAAGGATCAGGTAAACTTCCGAGATCAGATAATGGTGAATTTTAGATAAAGTTTTGAAAGTGGCAAATCCCGAGTATTTTTGCTACCATAAAATTCATCTCAACGTCATCATCACAAACTCCTTCTTAGGCATTACAAAGGACAATCCCTTTGTAAAAAAGCATACCTCCACTGTAATCGCCCGTGTTGGCTTCAACCTGTTTATAGTTCTTGGACAATATAGGCATTTACCACACTTCCTTGATGTAAAAGCACCACGAATTAGAATCCAACTTATCCTTGAAGTTTGAAGACGCCTTGGCTGGGATTCGAACCCGGATCACAACCGTGACAGGGTCGTATGCTGGACCGCTACACGTCGAAGCTTTAAAGCTGTGATTTTTGGCCTTCATAAAATCGTTATTGGGAACTCTTAAGGTAAGCCTTATTGCTTTTGAGATACCTTTTGAAAAACCATTGGACAAAAGGGCTTTCGTTGTGTTTTACCTGCGATCTTTCCAAAGCAGTATAATAGCTTGATCTGTTTTTGTATTCGATATTCAACATAGGAAACTTATGTTTGTTTAGTACAAAATTCATTAATATTCTTGACATTCTTCCGTTGCCGTCTGTGAATGGGTGTATAGTTACAAATTTAAGATGCACAAGGGCTGCCAGTTCCACAGGATTCGATTCGCTTTTGTTCTTATTATACCATTTAATAAACTCGTCTAATAACGCATTAAGTTCCGCAGGCGGTGGTGGAATGAATCTGCTTCCGCTTATTGCGACCTGATGATTTCTGACTTTACCTGCTATATCTGATTTAGTTTCTTTGAATAATTTATAGTGCCATTCGAGAATCAAGTTGAGGCTTACGTCCTTTTTTGTCTTCAGCATCTCATAGAATATCTTTTTGTGCTCTTCTGCTTCTTTAACATCTT
This sequence comes from Microcaldota archaeon, assembly GCA_021810455.1. Taxonomy (GTDB): domain Archaea; phylum Micrarchaeota; class Micrarchaeia; order Micrarchaeales; family CABMGC01; genus JAJZIU01. The sequence goes on along the minus strand of JAJZIU010000014.1, from coordinate 3,759 downwards.
TTATAGGTTTGTTTGGAGGTGTTCTGCCTTCTAAAAGCAGACTGGCAGTATCCCTGAAATTTAGAGTCGATCCTTCAATCCTCTGCGTATCGTAAGTAAACTTTATCATAAATGACTCTATGTACTTTTCTAATGCTTCTGGCGGCATGTTCTTTTGTTCGTTATAGAAAGCACTTTTTATCAACTTGAATTTAGGATACCACTTTTCTTTGTAGATTTCATATAAGAAATCGATCTTTATTTTTTCAATGTTTTTGGGAATCGCTTTTCCTAAGTATTTTTCCTTCTTCAGCGTTTTTCCATGCAGCCTAAAGGAGTGTTCTAGATAATAGTACGTGTTGCCGTTACGTTCCTCCTTTCTTATTGTTACCATAGCTAATTTATACCCCTACAAATATATAAATATTCGTTTTTGATTATAAATGCAGGGACAAGTGATAGGAATGGGAAATAAGCAGAAGGCGCCTTGGCCGGGATTCGAACCCGGGTTACAAGCGTGACAGGCTCGTATGCTGGACCACTACATTACCAAGGCATTGAGATGTGTTAAGTACTATGATATACTATATATTTAATCTTAACCCGAATTGATGAAATAATTAAGGTTATTAAACTTTGCTTGCGATATTATAGGTATCGTAGATCCTCTACTTGAAGGTTTTTCTGATGGAGTACACAAGATTCGAGAAAGCTAGGATAATAGGTGCACGCGCACTTCAATTAGCATACGGAGCACCGCCATTGATAAAAGTGCCGAAAGGCGTTAACGAACCTTTGCAGCTTGCAGAGGTTGAATTTGATGAAGGCGTAATACCGATAGTCGTTATAAAGAGATAACGAGGGGGTTTTTTGGATAATTATGACGTAATAGTTGCTGGAGCAGGAATAGCAGGATCATTGGCAGCAACAGCAGCAGCAAAAGGAGGAGCAAAAGTGCTTTTACTAGACAGAAACGATTACAAAGAGGTAGGCAAGAAAACAAACTGGGGATGGGTTTGTGGAGATGCGGTTGCAAAAAACCATACAGACTTTATAACAAAGGAACTCGGAATTACGTTTGATTATCCAGAATTAGATCTGAAGGTTGACGGAGTATATGCTTTCAGTCCTGATCTTGAGCATAAGTTCATGTTTGAAGGAGAAGGGTACGTTTTGAATAGACCAAGATTTGCAAAGAAGTTAGTAGACACTGCAGTAAAAAGCGGTGCCATATACGAAAGCAAATTTGAAGTTGAAGGACCAATTATAGATGATAATAAGGTAGTGGGTATTTTCGGAAGGAATGAGAAGAAAGAACAAGTAAGGATAAATGCAAAGATGGTGGTAGATGCCCTAGGAGTAGCCAGCATGTTAAGAAGAAAATTGCCACAGAACAATTACATTGAAAGAGACGTAAGCACTGATGACATAGAATCTACAGGAAGGTACATCATGTCATTCGAAAGTAAAGGAGAAGATTTAACGTATTACGATCCAAAAAATGCACTCATACATCTGAATCAGATCCTTGCACCTGGAGGCTATGGATGGGTTTTTCCTAAGAAAGGAAATATAGTGAACATAGGTTTAGGTGTTGAGAAAAAAAGTTTGGAGATAAGAAATTCAAAGCTTAACAAGAAAGACACATTGCATACGCTTATAGATGAGTACATAAGATGGAACAAGGTCATAGAACAGAAGGAACTCGATAACACAGACAATAATGGAAAGGGATACTGGTCAGTCACTGTAAGGAGACAGTTTGACAGTTTGGTGTATCCAGGATACTTGGGAGCTGGAGACAGCATGGCGATGCCAAACCCGATAAGCGCTGGAGGCATAGGACCGGCCATGACTGCAGGAGTGCTTGCAGGACAGACTGCAGCTGAGGCTGTTGCTGAAAATAACACAAGCCTTGAGTTTGTTTGGAAGTATAACAGAAGGTTCAATGAGCTTTATGGAAACAAGACCGCAGCAATGGAAGCGTTCAGAGTTTACCTTCAATCCATGAATAATGATTTGCTTAATTATGGAATGGCTCACTTTATAACAGAATCAGAAGCGGTAGACATAAGTTATGGAAGGATACCTGAACTCACATTGGCAAGCACATTCACGAAGATATTGCACGGAATAGCCAACATAAACGCATTCAGAGGCTTGGTATATACTGTAAGCAAGATGAAGAGACTTAACGAGATTTACAAGAACTATCCCCAAACACCAGGAGAGTTTAGCAACTGGAAAGGACTGGTTAAGGCTGAGATGGCAGAAGTAAAGGAGAAGTTCAAGCCAAATCCAGTATGACGGTAACTTTATATATACAATCCCCCATGTCTTTTTATGGATTTGTTAGCAAAATCAATACTAGGGATCGCAGTATTGATTATAATACTTTTTATCGTCTATTATGCCACTAGGCACATAAGCGTATCTTATGTGAGTAAACAAAGTGCAACAGAGATAGTCTTAAGCGACTTGGTAAAAGCCAATCCAGGATCCGTAGTAAACATTACAAACGTTACGCCATCGCTTTATCAGGGAAGCTGGCACGTTGTTGCTTCGGTAGTCACAAACGCAACAAGCCCTTGCCCTTCATACTTCATCTACTCGTTTGATTATCCGAAATACGGTTTGGTTAACAGGACGGACAACGTTTACACTGAAAATTGTAGAATTCTGGGATTCGTGAATGGGACAAGTTATACCATAGGTTCATATCCGGAAGCAATAACAAGAGTGTACAACCTTGGAATACCTGAAATAAGTAACATGATAACGACTTACGGTTATCAGAACATAGTGGCACATGCGGCATATTATGAAAATACTTCGGTTAATGGGAATAGTTACAACGGTGTATGGATTGTCAATTACTCCGTAGAGAACCCTAATTATTCTGTTTATGTAGTTTTAGACCAATCGAACGGAACGTACGTGACATCGTTTAATGAAACTAGATGATTGCGCCTAGAACAGTTGTGGTTTTGCTTCCCGCTTTTACTGAAAAATTGTTTTTCTTAAAGAATGATATTGCAATTTTATTTTCGCGTACTGTTTCAGCAAGTACATATTTTATTCCTATTTCTTTTGCCTTTGATATTGCAAATTGCAAAATGCCGCTGCCTATACCCATATGCTTGTAATCATTGTTCAAGAGTATGCCCAATTTGCCAGAATACCCATCTTTTACTATTTCACATTCCCCAATTATTTCTTTGTTTTCACATGCAACTATGTCAATTACATTTCCGGAATTTATGCCATCGAGTTTGTGCTGGAAAAGGTTTGCAAATTCGGAACTACTTGACACAACATCATATCTGAACGCATATGAATCATTTTTCATAACAGTTTTCAACAAGTCGGAGAGCTTTTCAAAATCTCCATTTCCAAGGTTTCTGTACTCCAGGATTACCACGATACTTTTATTAAGATTGATACAGTATGATATTTATATGCCAATCTCGAAGGTTACAATAAAAAGGATGTTCAAGGAAGCTGGTGCAGATAGAGTAAGCAATGAAGCGGCTGCTGAATTGGCAGAAATAGTCAATAGGTATGCTTATTCTATAGCAAAAAAGGCAATAAAGCTCTCCGCCCACGCAAAAAGGAAAACAATCAAGAAGGAAGATGTTGACTTGGCGCGCTAAACGGTTGAATGTTTATTATAATAGGAACTTGACAAACTAATAATCTTATTGTCAAATAAGTTTCTGTGGATTTTCTCTCTCTTTTATGTCGTCGTAAATCGGTAGTGAAGAGTCCCCTGGAGGCCCG
>JAJZIU010000001.1 GCA_021810455.1 Microcaldota archaeon | reverse complement strand
GTTAAGTCGCGTTTTGAATAAATTAGCCCTATCATCAAAAAAAGAATGCAGTTTAAGTTATAAATAAGGTTGCGTGTTTACAGGTATAGGATTTTATTATTATCTATGTAATATTATTTGTATTCCTAGGTTGGTTGCGTGTTTGAGATAAAGATAGATAATGCAAAATACTGGAGAGATTGTGTTGGTGCCATAGTCAGTCTTGTTGACGAAGGCTTGTTTCTTATATCAAAAGAGGGTATAGGGTTGAAGGCTATGGATCCTTCCAGCATAAGCATGATATCGTTCTTTATGCCGAACAAAGCATTCTCAAAGTTTACAATTGAAAAGAACACTTCGGTAGGAATAAATCTTGACAACCTTAACAAGATACTTTCGAGAACCAGAGATGGAGAAACACTCGTAATGAAAGATTTGGATAACAAACTTTCACTCGAATTTATAGGTCAGACTAGTAGAAGGAGGTACAAACTCCAGTTGATAGATGTTAAGAAGAGTGTTGAGAAAGAACCCAATGTTGAATTTGATGCCAAAGTAGAGATAAATGGGGAACCTTTTAAGGACATCATAAAAGACGCAAGTCTGATATCATCATATATATCATTTAAAGCAGCTAAAGGGCAGTTCTCTGTAAGTGCAAGAGGAGATTCTGGAGAGCTCGAGGAACTCCATGATGAAGATGGTAACATAATGAAAAAGGTTGATGCAAGTAAGACTGCAGAATCTACTTTCAACCTTGAGTTTCTTGAAAATATGGTAAAATCGTGCCCTCAAGGAAACAGTATGTCAATAGCACTTAAGACTAACGAACCGCTAAGATTAGAATACAACATAGGAGACGCTTCGATAACTTATTATTTAGCACCATACATGGAAGAATGATCATGGATGATGTTCTTAGTAGAATAGAGAAGGATTTGCGAATCTTCGATGATAATATTAAGAAGGTTGGTAGCATAGACAAACGACAACAAAAAGTTGTCGAACTTGCAGAGATGTATGCAAGTGATTGCAAAGCTTTCATTAAAAAGGGAGATTTATACACGGCGTTCTCTTGCATATCTTATGCCCATGGACTACTTGACGCTATATTAAAGATAAATGAGAGCTAAGGAGTTATCACTGTTGATTTGTATCTGAACGCGTCTGCGGGTTTGTTGATACTCCCTATGGATGCTGGTTTTCCAGTTCTTTTGACAAACGACATACATGCTTTGACTTTTGGCAACATGCTTCCTTCCTCGAACTGTTTTTCAGATACATAATAATCAGACTGGGAATAGTTTATGGTTCTTATGTGTTTTTGATTTTTCTTGCCGAAATTCAGGAATGCTCCATCCACATTAGTAAGTATTATGAATTTGTCAGCGTCCAAATCAGAAGCGAGGAGTGAAGATACGGCGTCTTTATCTATCACAGCATTTGCCATTATTTTAGTATTATTAGATTTGAAAATAGGTATTCCGCCACCTCCGCATGCAATTACTATGTATCTTTTTTTGAGCAGATTTTCGATGAGGGATAATTCAGGTATGGAAAGAGGATATGGAGAAGGCACCACCCGCCTATATCCATGTATAAGGTTTTTGAAAACCATCTCTTTGTTTTTAATATTTGCTTTTAGTTTTCTATTATAGAATCGCCCTATAGGTTTTGAAGGGTTTCTAAATTCAGGGTCATTTTTATCAACGTAGACACGCGTTAGAACAACTGCGACTCTATTTTCAAGACTGGAATCGGCGTTTATCAACGACGTTTCGATGTTTAGGCCTATTTCCGCCTGAGTCTGTGCAGTCAGTATTGCAAGGTTCTTGTTTTCAATAGATGCTAGTTCGCCAACCTGAGGACCATTGCCATGGGTTATGACGATCTCATTGCCTTTACGATTTTCTAGAGCTATAAGATAGGATATCTTATGAAGCGTATGATCAGAAATGGCATTTCCACCTAATGCAATAACGTATCTTTCACGCATAATACCCAATAGAATGGATACTTTATTAGTAGCTTTGATTACTGTTTCTGTTTCAGTTCCAGAAAGTGTTTTGAATCAGCATACACCATATGCATGTCTGATTCAAATCCTAAAGCCGTTTTAAATGCGTCAGGATCTATTGTTATTGTGCTGTCAGAATATGGATCGTTTATATAGAATGCATCCTTGTCATAACCCTTAACCACTACCCAGTGTGGTGAAGGATCAAGATATGGATTTATTACGTTTGCATTTATCAAAACTATTGGAATGCAGTTCGATGACAAGGCTTTCTTTATAGTATTTATTGAAACCTGCCAGTGTTCTTCGTGAACGTTTGCGTTTGAGGCTTTCTGTTTTATCTCGTTGAATGAAGCAGATAGAGTATCCAGATTAACATTTTCGTATACTGCTATCTTCTTGTCGTAACCTTCATCCTTAGTATTGCTCATTATGCCTACCTTCGCACCTCTTTTTGCCAAAGCAAAGGCCAGCCCGTACTTTGATCCATGCCATACGCTACCATTGACTGCTTCCTGCCAAATGCCATACTCGTTCTCTTTTTTGAACTTAAAATCGGGGTTTATGTACTTTAGCACCATCATTGCGCAAGCAGCAGAGCTCGTGAACTCCTCAGTTTGAGGATAATGAGGCACGTCGAACAGCACCTTGTCCTTTATTTTTGAACCTTTCAGTTTTTCTACAAACTTGTTCTTTGCTTTTGCAGGATTCTTTTTTACAGTCTTGTTTATTTTCTTGGCCATAGTACAACACCTTATAAGTAGATGTGCAGGGAGAGAGATGTGTCCAATGCATTTTTGAACTCTCGTAGGCCTAAGCCAACAGATCTTGAGTCTGCCGCATTTGACCAAGCTCTGCCATCCCTGCGACATCTAGTAAATATCAAGCACATATATAAGTATATACAGTTTGACGTTAACTCATATATAATACTTTCCCTGAGAGTAAAGGGATAATATACGTATAAAAGGACTAGAAGGTAGCTATATGGAAAAAACCGAAATAAAGACCAGAAAAATATCAGAAGTTAAGTTTAGAATAGAAAAGGAAGACTATCAAACAATGAACACAAATGTCGACATATTCGCAAAGGAAGATATGCTTTTGAAGATGAAGCAGGATAGAACATTACAGCAGGCAGTGAATACGGCTGCACTTCCAGGAATTGTAGGCAACGTTTTGGTGATGCCAGACGGACATGAAGGCTATGGATTTCCAGTAGGCGGAGTTGTTGCCTTTGATGCTGAAGAAGGGATAATATCTCCAGGTATATGCGGTTTTGATATAAACTGCGGAATACGGATAATAAAGACAAATCTTGATGGAAAAGATATACGAGGCAAGATAAGTGAACTTTCAGATGCTCTATTCAGGAATGTGCCAAGTGGAGTTGGCAGTAGGAAAAATTTAGGTTTTGATGATAAAGACCTTGAGAAGGTAGCCACATACGGAGTTGAACACGTGATTGACAAAGGATTTGGATTTAGCACTGATTCTGAAAAAATAGAAGAGAACGGAATGATGGATGGTGCGGATTTTAGAGATGTTAGTAAATTTGCCAAGGCAAGAGGTTTGCACGAACTAGGAACTCTTGGTGCAGGAAATCATTTCTTAGAGATACAAGAAGTAAGCAACATTTACGATGATAAGGCAGCTGATGTGTACGGAGTAAGCAAAGGACAAGCCGTAATCATGATTCACACCGGATCGAGAGGGTTTGGACATCAGATTTGCAGTGATTATCTGAGAGTTCTTGAAGTGTATGGAAGAGAACATGGAATTAAGCTGCCGGATCCTGAACTCAGCTATGCTCCGGTTGACAGCAAAGAAGCGAAAGCGTATCTCAGAGCAATGAAGTGCGCAGTAAACTATGCCTTCACAAACAGGCAGATGATAACCTATGCGGTAAGGAAAAGTTTTGAAGATGTTTTTGGCAAAAGCGCAGACTCACTTGGTATGGACATACTTTATGACTTGGCACACAACATAGTGAAACTTGAAGAGCATAGAATAGAGGGCAGAAAGAGAAGCGTATTTGTACATAGGAAGGGTGCAACTAGGGCTTTTCCGAAAGGAAGTTCTGACGTACCAAAAGAGTACAGAGACATAGGCCAACCAGTTTTGATACCTGGAAGCATGAGTACAGCGAGTTATGTTCTTGCTGGAGAACAGAATGCACTGGAGGAAACGTTCGGGTCTGCTTGCCATGGTTCTGGAAGAGTTATGTCAAGACATCAAGCAATAAGAGAGATACCTGCATCGCGTACCTTTGAAACATTAAAGAAAAAGGGAGTAGAGATAAGAATAAGGTCCAGGAAACTTGTGAGTGAAGAAGCAGAGTGGGCGTATAAGAATGTCGACGAAGTGGTTGAGGTAGTAGACAGCGCAGGTATAGCAAGCATGGTATCAAGAAATGTACCTGTTGTTGTAGTTAAGGGATAATTAATGAGATCCGAAAGAGGCAGGGTGTTCTTATCCAATGGAATAACTTCTGCTTTAGAACTATCAGGGGTTGTAGATTGGTTTCCATGTCCAAGATTTGATTCTGCTTCTGTGTTCTCAAGCATAATAGGCGGTAATCAGAGCGGCTATTTTTCTGTAAAACCAAAGACAGATTATGAACATAGTGTAGAGTATGTAGAAGACAGTATGGTAGTAAAAAACAGATTCGAATCAAAAGAAGGGAGTCTCGAACTTACAGATTTTTTACCATTAGGAATTCCTGCCATAGTGAGATTATACGAATCCGAAGTCCCATTTGTCATAGATGTTAAGCCTGTATTTGAATATGGTTTGACGAATCCGGGAATCGAAGAAGAAAATAATGGAAGAGTGTTCAGAAATCCTAATTCTAAAGAAAGCATAGAGCTTTTGATATCAGGGAGTTTCAGATTTACAAGTGATACCAGGGCAGTAGTAGAACCGGGAAAGGGATATCTGTTTCTGATGTATTCAAAAGATCTCAGGTACGGCTTGTTCAGCAACGTCGGGTATGTATACGCCAACCCATACGATGCCTTGGAGAAAACCCTAAGATATTGGAGAGAACAGGTGATGAAGGCGAAGAAGATTGAAGAATTTTCGAAGGCGTATAAGAGGTCTCTTTTAACTATGTTGGGATTAACTTACACGCCTTCCGGAGGCGCTATAGCGGCAGCTACGACATCATTGCCTGAAATACTGGGTGGAGATAGGAATTGGGATTACAGGTATGTGTGGGTGCGTGATGCCGCTTATGCGGCTGAAGCACTGGCAAAAGCTGGGATGGGATATAAAGCACGCAAGATACTAACGTTTCTTTTTAGTTTGGTAGATCCGTCATCAAAGAGCTTTAACCATCCGCTTTATTCAATAGATGGAACTTCTCCCAGAGCCGAAGAAACATTGGATTGGCTGTCAGGATACAGAAGCTCGAAGCCTGTCAGAGTTGGTAATGCAGCTTATTTGCAGGTGCAGATGGATTCTGAAGGAGACTTCATGAACGCTCTGCACGTTTATTTTTCAAGGAGCAGGGATACAGATTACATAAAAGAGAATTGGTGGGCAGTAGAATCGATCTCGGATTGGGTGATTAAATCTTGGAAGGAACCAAGCATAAGTATGTGGGAAGAAAGAGATGAAAAGAGACATGTTTTGCATACAAAACTTATGAACTGGGTTGCACTTGACAGAGCAAGCATGCTTGCAGGGAGCATGGGTTACAGATCTAAAGAGAGTTTGTGGAGAGAGGCTAGCAATAAGATAAAGGAGGACATACTGGATAATAGCGTATCTGAGGACACAGGAACATTTGTTCATTATTATGGAGGGAATGTAATAGATTCTACACTGTTGACCATGCCATTGTATAACTTTGTAAGCGTTGAAAATCCAATTTTTAGAAAAACAGTTAGACTTGTTGAAAGCAGATTAGTATCCAAAAATGGGTTATTGCTCAGATACGTTAGTGATTTTGACGGAGAAGTATCCAATCCTTTCGTTTTAGTAAATACGTGGTTGGCAAGAGTACACATCATGATGGGCAATCTAGAAAGAGCTAGAAGTATAATAAATAAAATAATAAGTTATTCTAACGATTTACTCCTGTTGCCAGAACACATAGATAGCAAAACAAATGAACCGAGAGGAAATGTACCTCAATTATTTTCACACGCTGGTCTTGTTGAAGCGATAGTAGCATACAACAATGCGAAGGCTAAATCTTCGTTTCGTCCTTGAGACGCCGCAGTTTGAGTAAAAGATAAAAAGCATCGGGCATGTCGATAGTGGTTGTTAACCTTTCGAGAATTTTTTCTGCTTCTTCGCGTTTGTTCATGTTTATTAGACATTTTGACAGGTAATATAACGAGTTAGTACTGGAATCAATCATTTTAAGTGCGCTGATATCAGCTTGTTTAAGTTTATTTTCTGCAGAGTAAGCCATTATGGCGTAGTTCGATATAAGTCCGGGCATATTGACAAGTTTTTCTAGTAGTTTTTTTGCATAAATCATACGTTCCAGTTTAAGATTACTTATGAATAGGGTGAATGTTGATATGGGATCGGTTTCTACAGACAGTTTTATGTGCTTGTAGAACATTTCCTTAGATTTTGATATGAGATCAAGTGATAGATATATGTTGTCAGAATTTTTGTACATGAATCCATCAAGATTGTAGTTAGTATCAAAGTAAATATGATTGGAAAGCGTGCGATAGATGTTTGCCAGACCGAAGAGTACACGCGGCGAAGTTTGCTTGATAGATAGGGAATCGGCAGCGGATATCGCTTCAGATGTGTGCTTCGTAGAGATCAGGTTGCGTATAGAAAGGATACTTTGATATGTTTGATCGTTATTTGATTCTGTTTTTGATACGTGCCCCTCGCAGAAATGACAGAATGCTTCTTCAGAATAGGATAAAACATATGAACCACAATAGGCGCATTGGGTTTTAATCATGTTTTTATCAAGAGAGGACGTGTATTTAAGATAGTCCATGATTAGACATGCAAGTGTGTTTTTATATTCCTTTCAGAAGTTTTTAGGCATATATGCATCCTTATAATTTTTGTAGAACCACAAACAAGTGTTTTTGATCGAACGGCCTTATGTCTATGGATTCTACGGTTTTGAAAACAGTAGACACTTGTTTAAGAAACTCTTTGTAAACTATGCTTGGATTTTTAGAAACACTTATACTCTGTGATTTTATGGCTACGTAAGCATATCCCTTTTCTTTTAAGAACTGTGAGTTGTCAACGAGTATGGAGGCTTGATCTCTTGCAGAAACATCCTGATACAGTACATCAACAACACCAACCTCCGGACCATACTCTTTTGTATTTCTTGCATCAGAGAAGATAGGCATCATATTTTTCCTAGAGTCGCAGATTGAGAGTAGGTCGCGCATGCTTCTCTCTGAATTTTCTACACAGTATACAACCCCCGTATCCCCAACTATGTCGCTTATGTGGCTACACGTAGTTCCAGTAGCAGCTCCGAGATAAAGAACGCTAGATCCTTTTGCTATCCTCATTGTCTTCATTCCTTTCAAGAATGCTGCAGCTAACTTACTCCTGTAAGGATTCCATAGCCTGTATTCTACACCGTTTACCTTGCGCAGGTCTTCGTCGTATACCTTTTGTCCTTTAACAAAATTTGCGGTAGCTATTCTTCCATCTATCTTGAACACTCCTTCAGATATTTCTTTTATTGTCATAAAGCGCACTCGTGGATGTGATTTATATAATACATGCCTAATTCTTTATTGTTTGCTATGGCGTCAACATCTTGGGACGTATTCGTCAATGAAATATTAAACATGAGCAGGGAAGCAACAGATTTCGGCAACTTCCTGAACAAACTTGGAGATAGACTCAGATTAGAGTTAGGCGCAGATAGGGCCATTGTTAAAGATATGAGACCGGGTGTAAAAGCCAGTGCGGCAGAGGATTTTGTTTTAAATAATGAAAAACCGTATCTGGATAACAGGCTTAGTGGATATTCGGCTTTCAAAGAGCTAATCGAGTACCATAACAGCGGATATAAAAGCAGTTTGTTGCTTCCTCTTAGTGCAGAAAGGAGATCTTTCGGGATAATTACGCTTTTATCAAAACGAGAAGATGCATTCAGTGAGAAAATAGTAGATCATATTTCTTTAGCTTTGAATTCGTTAAGTTATAGGATACTCGCAAGCTATGAGCGTGACAAGAGTCTAGGGCTAGCAAAGTACTTTGATGCTTCATTTGGAAATTACGTGCCGCAACTTGTCATTGATGGTTCCGGAGTTATAGTCAAGGCTAACAAAAACGCAATAAATATGTTGGATAAGATATCCGAGGAGGTGGTCGGGCAAGGAATAACAAAGTTTATAGAATTGGGACAGGATCCTTCTGCTTCTTTTTCAAAGAATATGAGAATTGAGGTAAAGTCCAGGGATGACAAAGGCGTATTTCTGTTTTCTTCGAACAAAATAAACGACAGATTATCACACATCTCTTTGCTAGATATAACCAGGCTCAAATGGCTTGAGGGAATGTATAGTTTTTTGGAAAGGAGCGATGAAGATGTTTTCATGCGTATAAGCAATGATACAAACATAGGATGGGTTAGTGATAATGCAGACCGTGTACTGCGCATAGAGAAAGATGCGTTAATAGGTAGAAAATTGGTGGAATTTGTTCAAGGATTGGATGAACAACAACTCAGTAATATGAATGAACAGGCATCTCTGCCGCTTAAAATAAACATAGGAAACAACATGTTTGTTGATGCAAAAGGCCTTTTCTACAAGGATGTCGAAGGCTTCTCGGTAATAGTTTCTAGAGACATTGAAAGCAGGATAACCGAAGTTGAAGGTGCAATTTCGACAATTATGAAATTGTCAAGTGACACATTGATAACTGTTGATGAATCAGGATATATAAAATCAGTAAATCCTGGTTTTGAAAGACGTTTGGGTTACAAAGCAGAGGATTCAAATAGTATGCCCATATCGATGTTGTGCTCAGATAAAGAAAGCCAATTGAGAGTGGGAAATGCGATAAAACTTGCAAAAGTAAATGGATTCGTTACAGATGTTTTTCTTAATTTTTCAAAGAAAAGCGGGGAAGAACCGATGCCTTTCAATGGAAGCGTAATGGCAACAAAAAACCGAGAAGCATCTGTAGAATTTTTATTTGTTTGCACAGAGCTAGCTTCAAAAAGAGAGATAGAAAGATTGCAGAGTGAATTTGAGGAATCTATGCGACAGCTTGAGAAACTAAAGGAAGAAAGCGACTTGAAGACCCAATTTATATATAATATATCACACGATCTTAAAACTCCGATAACAAATATCATAGGTTTCTCAAAACTCCTGATTGGAGGAGAATTTGGAGACATAACACAAGATCAGAAGAAAACGGTGCAGATAATAATAGATGAATCTGAAAGATTAATGCAGTTGATAGGCCAGATATTGGATGTGGCAAAATTGTCATCTGGAAAAATAAAACTTGACATGCAAAAAGTAGATTTTAAGATGCTTGGTGAAAATCCTAGCATAAAATCATTAGCGGAGGTTGCAGCAAACAAAAATTTGCGGTTCTATTTTAATGTTGGATATAATGTGCCAGAGATAGAAGCGGATCCGAATAGACTGATTCAGGTGTTCGTAAACCTTATAGGAAACGCATTAAAATTCACCGACGAAGGAAGTATCGGAGTTAATGTGGTTAGGAAGGGAAAGAATATCAGGTTTGAAGTACAAGATACAGGAATAGGAATAAGTAAGGAAGATAAATCAAAACTTTTTAAAAAGTTTTATCAATTACCGAAAAGAGGCCTTACCAGACAGGAGGGGCAGGGTACAGGACTTGGTTTGTCAATAGCTAAAGAGGTTGTGAATCTCCATGGAGGGAGGATGGGAGTCGTGTCTGAACCAGGGAAAGGAAGTACATTCTGGTTCACACTCCCCATATACGGTAAACAGAAAAAGAAGCAGGAATGATTATGTCACATAAGCTGCACATGCATTGCTTATGCCACTTTGGAATTGGTATTCCTGATTCAGTGCCGTATAATTAAGACCCTGATAAGCGCCTCCGAACACAGTGCTCATCACACTGTTGCTTGAAGAATCGTACAAAACACTTACAGAGGGAGTTGAAAATTGCGCGCGTGGCAATTGCACGGTATAATTTACAAAATAGTTGCTGCCTGTAGACTTAGAAATTGTGATTTTCACATTCGTAGGTGTTGACATACTTATGTTGTAGTAAGAGAATTGGCCTTTTGGTTGAATACCCTTGTATTGAATCAGTGTGGTATTGTACAATTGTTCTGTACAGGAACTTCCAGCACGATATAATACTCCGAAATTTTGCATAAGTTTGCCTATGTTAGATAGATTTACATCAGATAATACCGTTGTAGAGGTGTTGATAGGCTTTACAGTTGTTGTTGAAGCTGAAGTTGAAGCATATGGTACAGTAGTTGTAGGTTGATATGTTGCATTTTGTGAGAGTGTGTTTATCAAACTAGGACGTATAGAGAATCCCTCGGGCACCTTAGTTATTTCCACTTGTGCAGAATTAGATCCGCTGTTTATTAGCCTTATCTGAACGTCTGCGTTTTGTGAAAATGTTGAACTTATGTTTTCAGTATTTCCAGGAGTAAGTGTGAATGTATACACTGGATTTTCCAATACCGGATACTGGCTTATATAAAATGTTGAAATGTTGTTATACGAAGATGCAAGATAGAGTACAGTTTTTCCGGTTCCACCAACAGCAAATGTTATACTGCCGTTTACATTCAGCATTACGGTTTTGTTGTAAGTTATGTTTACAATACCGTTAGAACCAGCAAAGTCGGCTATGGCTATTGCAATTACAGCAATTATTATTACAGCTATTGAAATTTTTTTAATAGGAAGCCTTAGTTTATTATGACGTCTCGAATGCTTTCTCCTTGGTCGTGGCTTATTGGATATGGTGGATTGGACCTGCGGTTGTTGAAACGTGGTGGTTCCAAGCGGATTAGTGGATTCCATGTGTACACATACTACGAAAGCCTTAAAAAGAGTTTCTGAAGTTTGAAAAGGCAAGACATGTAACGCGTTGCTTGCAAGGAATAATATACTTTACGTGAAATTTAGGTTAAGGCGATTGTTTGAAAACCCTAGAAGATGCTGAAGCGGATATTATTTATGTGATCAATGAAAGGCAAGAAATAACATATAATGAACTTCGAAGTTTTGCAGCAACAGAAGGAATCTCAGAAGATACTCTGAAGAAGGGACTCGTAGAACTTGAAAAAGCAAGCGCCATAGCTTCTAGGAGCAGCGGAGGTATACCTACGTATTACGTATTGCAAGATAGGCCGTCATTGAGGAAGATACTGATAGTTGAAGACGATAAAAACATAAACAATCTCATGGCGATATCTATAGGTAAGGGATTCGATGTAGAACAGATATATGATGGTGGAGAAGCCATAAGAAAAATAAAACAGATAAAACCAGATTTGGTTGTCTTAGATCTCATGTTACCCGGAGCTGACGGGTTGGAAATATGTCAGACTGTAAAAAAGGACTCACAGATGAGCAATACGGTAGTAATAATCGTAAGCGCAATGGATGCAACTTCGAATAGGTTCAAGGGGATAAAGTACGGGGCGGATTATTACATAAAGAAACCATTTGATCCTGGAGAACTTAGAAGTCTTGTAACAATATTTCTTAAAAAGAAGGGTAAAAAATTTGATCCTTTGATAGACTTGCCGAATGAGGAAAAGATATCGGATGCTGTTGAGAAGGCGCTAAGCAATACAAATAGTAGTTATGAAATAGGTAGATTGAGGGTTGAAGGTCTTGCTGGTTTTGCAGGAAAATTCGGTATGAAATCCGGAGTGACAATCCTGAGACTAGCATCACAGTTACTACAGGATAAAGTCAAAGAGACCGGAAGCAACATTTTTGTTGGTTTCCTGAATAGTGAAGATTTTGTAATAGCTGGAGATAAGTCAGGAGTTGGTAAGGTTGCCAACACAATCAAGGTTGAATTCTCAGCAGTTTTGCCATTCATATATCAAAGCGAAGGTTACAAACCAATAGAGCTAGGCATAGAAGACACGTACGGAGCAGAGAAACCGAAACTAAAACTTTCTTATACACAGATCAAGAGGGACTTTCTTATAGAAAGAAGAGCTGAGGTCCTTAAAGGGAAGGAAAGGGAAGAAGGAAAAGATATCGGATCTTACACATACGAAGAACTAAGACACATGTTAGGTAGTGATGATTTGGACATAACAATAACAAGAGATCCAAACGGAATACGATTGTCAGTTGGAAAATCTGGAAAAAGAAAGGAAGGAAAAGATGAGGAAATTGGAGTATTGTGATTTAGTGTTTTTTACCTTTCACAGATTTTTTTTGTTTTGCAGTGCCTTTGCTCTTCTCGAGTAAATCAAACACGTGAGATTCGTAAGAAGGCCGATCATCACCAACATTCTGCAATGCTTCGCTTTCTATAGTGCTTCTTTCAAGAAATTCATTAAGCTCCTGTGTTCTCATCAAAGCTTTTAACTTGTCCGAACTTTTCTTCTTTTTGACCATTAAGCCCACTCTCCAAGAGATAGTTATTTAGAGATAATAATATAAATACATATGCTGCTTTTGGTGATCAGTTGATAGTTAGTTGCAAAGCCCCTTTCAGTAGAGAAGAGAGTCTCGGTTCACTTAACCAATTTATCAGGGTTTGGTTTGAAAAAAAGTATGTAAATCCGACACCTCCGCAGTTGTACTCTTTTAAACTCGTTAAAGAAGGCAAGAGCATATTGATAACAGCACCTACAGGAAGTGGCAAAACATTTTCAGCATTCATGTCGATACTTAGCGACCTTATGAACATGTCTCTTGAAGGAAAACTCGAAGAAAAAATATATTGCATCTATGTTTCTCCGTTAAGAGCCCTTAACAATGATGTTTTTAAAAACTTGACGGAACCCTTAGAGGATATTTATTCGGGCATAAGTATAGATATAAAAAAGATAACAGTAGGCATAAGGACAGGAGATACTAAACCCTCTGAGAGACAGAGACAGCTTGCACATCCTCCAAACATATTGGTAACAACACCGGAGAGTCTTGCCATAATATTGAATTCTCCAAAATTTGCGGAGAATATGAAGAATGTGAAGTATGTTGTAATAGACGAACTTCACGAACTCGCAAACAATAAGAGAGGTGTTCATCTCTCACTTTCTATAGAGAGATTAGTCGATCTTGTAGGTAAAGAGCTTATCAGAGTGGGTATGGGTGCGACATTGCATCCGTTGGATGAAGCAGCAAGATTCTTAGTAGGTTACAGAGACGGTAAGGAAAGAGACTGCCACGTGGTGGATGCTACATGGGAGAAGAAGTTGGATTTTGAAGTTATCTGCCCAGTAAAGGATATAATAAACGCAAGGGATGAAAAGATAGAAAATTCAATATACAAAATAATAAATGACATAATAAAGAAGAACAAAACAACTCTTGTTTTTACAAATACACGAAGCGGGACCGAACGTGTCGTATACAATTTATCAAAAAGATTCGGATATGACGAGCAAGCGATAGCGGCACACCATGGTTCACTCTCTAGGGAAACGAGGTTAGAAGTAGAAGAGATGCTAAAAAAAGGCAAATTGAAGTGCGCCGTGTCTTCCACGAGCCTTGAGCTTGGATTAGATATAGGTTCGATAGATAATGTTGTACAGCTAGGTTCTCCAAAAAGTGTTGCCAGGGCAGTGCAAAGAATTGGAAGAAGCGGACACAGATTTAATGACGTTGCAAGAGGCGAGGTGATAGTTACGAATAGAGATGATTTAGTAGAATGTGCGGTAATGCTTGATTCTGCGATAAAAAGACATCTTGATTCGTTTTCGACCCCGGCAAATGCGATGGATGTACTTGCACAACACATAGTAGGAATGTCTTTAGAGAAGAAATGGAAAGTTGAAGATGCACTTGAACTGGTTAGAAGAGCCTATGCTTACAGAAACTTAAGTGTTCATGATTTTGATCTTCTGATAAAGTATCTTTCGGGATTGTATGTTGGTTTGGAAAGCAGAAGGGTATATGGTAAGATTTGGTATGATGAAAACGAACGTGCATTTGGAAAAAGAGGCAAGTTTGCTAGATTAATATATTATTTGAATTTGGGAACAATACCTGATGAGGTTTCAATAGATGTTTTGACAAAAGATAGCAAGTGGATAGGCAGTATAGAGGAGGAATTTCTTGCCAGGCTTAAACCAGGTGATATTTTTGTGCTTGGAGGAAAACCGTACAGATTCGAATACGCTAGGATTATGAAGTGTTATGTTAGCGATGCTGCTGGAGAAATCCCCACCATACCTCCCTGGTTTTCGGAACAGTTGCCATTGACTTATGAGCTTGCAATAAACATTGGAAAATTCAGGAGTTTGTTGTCTACAGCGATGGGACATTCGATAAATAAAAATCAAGAAGTTATAAAAAAGATTGTAAAGGGAACGCTCACGCCTGATGCGGAATGTAGGAAGGTGCTTGATGCCATGCCGATGGATCAAAACTCAAAGACTTCTGTATTCAACTATTTTGCAGAACAGTTGCTTTTTGCAGGATATGTGCCAACAGATAAGTTAGTGCTGATAGAGACAACAGAAGATGACAACGACGGGAAGAATATCGTTGTATTTCATAGTCTTTACGGGAGAAGAGTGAATGATGCTTTATCAAGGATATTTGCAATAGTGTTGGCAGAAATGTATGATGTAGATATTGGAATAAACATAAATGACAACGGATTCGCGTTATTTACAGATGAGAATACAAAAATAGGTAAGAATGATGTATCTAAGGCAATAGGCATGTTGAAAGGCATTGACGTAGAAAACTTGCTGAAAACGAATATAAGAAGGACGGAGATGATGAGAAGGAGATTTAGATACTGTGCAGCAAGAAGTTTTATGGTACTTAGGAATTATAAAGGCAGGAAGATAAGTGTTAGAAAACAGCAGGTTAACTCTGCGCTTTTGTTGAAATCAGTGGAGGAATTAGGAGAAGATTTCCCGGTACTGAAAGAAACGTATCGTGAGATATTTGAGGATGTTATGGATCTGCCTCGAGCGAAGGAAATAATAGAGGGATTAATATCCGGGAATTTGAGTTATAGAATAATAGAGACGAAATTGCCTTCGCCATTTTCCCACGGTGTGATAACTTTTGGGGAAGCAGATGTTATAATGATGAAGGATAGAAGGAAGCACATAAGGGAATTGCATAAAAGAGTACTTTCGAAGATTGGTGTATCTAAGAATGAAATTAAGCAAAAACGTAGAAATATTAGACGGCCTTCCGGTAATTAGAATCAGGTCCCTTTCAGCAATAGTTTGCACCGATCTGCACCTGGGATATGAGGGGGTTATGGCAGATAATGGCACGTTCTTGCCAAAAGTAAATTTAAAAAAGATAAAAGATACTTTGAAGATTGCAGAAGAGATTACAGGTGCAAAACGGATAATAGTTGATGGGGATATAAAAAACGAATTTTCAAAAGTGCATGTTGAAGAGTTTAATGAATTTAGAGAATTTGTAGAATATCTTAAAGGAGATCTTGGAGTAAAAGAGATTACTTTGATTAAAGGAAACCATGACAATTTTATAGATAGGCTTAAAGAACCGTTGAAAATTACGGTGCATCGGCAGGAAACCCTAATAGATGATTTTTTGTTTTTTCACGGAGAGGAAGCGCCTATGAGTAAGGGTGGAGAGCTTCTGATAATGGGACACGTACATCCCGCAATATCAGTACCGAACGGTATCGGAAAGTTTGAGAAGCTGAAGTGTTTTTTGTATGGTGATTTAAAAGATGGTAGGAAACTGCTGGTGCTTCCTGCAATGAATTATTTTGCAGATGGAGTAAGTGTTAATTTTGAAGATATAAGTAAGATGGCACCTGTATTTAGAAAATTAGCTGATGCAGATAAGATGCGGGCATTTTGTATTGGAGAGGGAGAGACGCTTGATTTTGGAGTTATAGGAGATCTTAGAAATCTGTAACCTTAAAGCGATAGAAAGTAATATTAGTTTGTATACAAACACCGTATCATGGATCTTTATATTTATACAGATGGAGCAGCGAGAGGCAATCCAGGCAAGAGTGCATCGGGTTTTAGGATTTATGATTCTAAACACAACCTCTTAACAAAAAGCAGTTTTTACAATGGTGAAAGAACCAATAATGCTGCAGAGTACATAGCGGTGATAGCGGCACTGAAAGATGCTAGAGAAAAATTTGGTGTTGGAAACGACTTAGAGCTTTTCTCTGACAGTAAACTAGTTATAAGCCAGTTAAACGGGTCATTTAAAATTAAAAGCAGGGACCTGATGGGATTGTATGATGAAGCTTCTGCTCTTCTTGCTTTGTTTAAATCGTATAAATTGAATAATGTGCCTAGGGAGAACGAGTACATAGTGCTTGTTGATAAAGAACTTAACGTTACATTAGATAGACTTGGTTAGCCTCTCGCACAACATATAAATATAACCTATTTTAATAATAGTGTGGTTATCAGATGGAAGCTTCCGAGCAGGAACAGAAGGAGGAGAGAAAGGATACCCAGAATCCTGCAGCTAAGGAAGCCTATGTTAAAGCGGGGAAAGCTTTTGAAGAAAACAGATTCGAAGATGCCATCGAGTTTTATTCTGAAGCAATAAAAGAAGACCCCAATTACGGCAGTGCGTATTTCAACAGAGCATTAGCTTATGCCATAGTTAATAAGTATACCGAAGCTACCAGAGACGCAGAGAAAGTTATGGACATGGAACCGAATAGCCACGATGCACCGTACGTTATGGGTATAATATCGGAATATCAGCATGATTATGTAGGAGCGAAGGAATGGTATGAAAAGGCTCTTAGCAGAAATCCCAATTATGAACAGGCAAAGGCCAGACTTGAACAACTTATGCCAAAACTAGGTAAGCAGGATATTGAAGAGAAATCAGAAAAAACCAAGGTGGGAGGATCTTCTGAAACTGTTGTTGAGGAGGGACAGTTAAAAAAAGTCAGATGGCATAAGTCAAACATCACTTTCAAAGACGTAGTGGGAATGGAAAGGGAGAAGAAGCTCATCTATGAAAATATAATACTGGC
Organism: Microcaldota archaeon; assembly: GCA_021810455.1. Taxonomy (GTDB): domain Archaea; phylum Micrarchaeota; class Micrarchaeia; order Micrarchaeales; family CABMGC01; genus JAJZIU01. The sequence goes on along the minus strand of JAJZIU010000001.1, from coordinate 51,629 downwards.
TATAAGAAAACCAGAACTGTTGAAAGCGTACGGGAAAAAATTGGGATTGGGAGTTATTTTTTACGGGCCTCCTGGAAATGGAAAAACATATCTGGTAAATGCAATAGGTGGAGAAACTGGATCAAACGTTATGATTGCAAGGATTAATGAAATTGTGGATATGTATGCAGGAAATACTGAAAAGAATATGCATGCCATATTCGAACAGGCAAGGAAAAATACCCCAGTAATAATATTTTTTGACGAGATAGATGCGTTAGGTATGAAAAGAGAGGGAGGTGGAGAACAGCAGAGTTATATGAGAATGGCAGTTAACCAGTTCTTGCAAGAAATGGATGGCATAGAGAAGAATCCTGAAGGCATATTTGTAATAGGTGCTACAAACCAACCGTGGGATATTGATCCTGCACTTAAGAGAAGCAAACGTTTTGGAGAATCGATATATGTGCCTCCTCCAGATTATAAAACAAGAAAACATGCTTTCATATACAACACAAGGAAAATGCCTTTGGGGAGAATGAATTTTGGCAGACTGGCCAGAGCATCGATGGGTTTCTCACAGGCAGATATAGAAGAGATTTGTGATAAAGCAGCATTAATACCAGCAGCTGAAGAAGATAGAACAGGAAAGAAGAGAAAGATAGAAATGAGGGATTTCATAAGAATGATCAAGGCGCATGGAAATACTCTTGACGAATGGTACAGCATGGTAAAGAAGGACATAATAAGTAAAACAGAGACGCAGATAGTCGAAGGCAAAAAGCAAACAATTGTGAAGGAGGGTAAACTTAGTCCCGAAGAAAAGGCCAGATATAAACCCTTGATAAAAGATGTTAAAAAGAATAGCAATAGGTTCTACATTTTTGGTAAACGAGCGATAAGGCGCTTCTCTATATACATCATGTAAAATCGATGCCAAGACAAGGTATAAATATCAATGTAGATAGTACTTGATATATGGTTGCTAAGGATAAAAAAGACCAGGCATGGCCTTTTCTATTTTCATGTTTACTAGTACTTTCTCTTGTATTTTTTGCACTTGGGATTTTATTAACATCGCATTTTTACAACGCATCTTTTGAAACGCCATCAAATTCAGGATTTAATAATGTTGTATTTCAACAACCTTCTTCCGGAAGTGCTTCGAGCACCATAACGGTTCCGTTTACTACAAGCTATTCGGGTGTTTTTTCATCTTCGGAAAGTTCAACTCCAGAAGGACAGATTTACAAGGAATCCCCAGTATTACAAGTTGCTAATCAAAATCAACAGGAGGCCTTGAAGTTTCTTACATGTGAAAATGTGCCATCAGACCCAACATCTAACGTGTTGTTTTATAGCGGGATTGTGCCGTTCGTTGCGGGTGCGCCGTGTCTTAACACACAGGGTTCACTTGTGAGTCAGTTGACACTCGTGACCACAGTAACCTGGTCTCAATCTTCTCTCGCTCAGGCATCAGTAGGCCCACTGCAAGTTGGCAATCCGGGTAATGCAGAAGTCAAGAATATAGCTTATACACCGATGGTAGATGGGGAATTGTCTAACGGATTTGCAACGAACACGTACATATTCAACGGCGTTCCTTCTTTCGCGCAGAATGATATATGGACTTGGAGTGCAACTTTTGCAAATTTTGAAGGAGCTAATGCACGGTTGCCACAGTCGAAACAGATAAATGAGCAGGATCTAACATACGATGAGAATGGTTGCCAGTATACGTATAATTACGGTGAAACGACCACATTGAGAAGTATAGCAAATAGTTACATACCTTTCAACGTAGTTACAGGAGTGGATAACAATGGGAATCCGATAATGTCACAGTTTGATACCCCAGCGTTACCATATCTTACTTATGGATATAGTATAGGCGTACCAGGGTCTTTATCCACCATGGTTCCACAGATAAGTAACTTGCAGTATGACGTATTCAGCCCTTGGAATTATTATACTCCATCAATAGTTGATCCATTCAGTGTAGACATACCAGGTATTTTGTTTGTAAATTATAGCGGTAGTCTTTTAACTTGCCAGAGTAGTGGCCAGGTAGTTTTAAGTCTCGACAGTCTTCTTTGTGCATTTAATGGAAAGGAAGATACACTTGCACAAATAGGCACTATTCTTAATAACTTAGGAAGCGCAGTAACACAACCAGTAAGAGGAGTTGGAGGTCGCCTAGGAATCGTTACAACAACCACAAGTCAAACAGGACAGGCACAGACTAGTTCAAGTCAAACCGCAACTTGTCCTGACCAAAACTTCCAAAATTCTCCACATTATAAGATGCAGTTTTCACAAGTTGTAGCATGTGCGCAACAAGCCGGTTTTACAGGAACGGAATTGGAAATAATAGTTTCTATAGCTAATGCTGAAAGTGGTTTCTATCCTGGAGCAACATATGGTGGAAGTGGAAAATGTCCTTGTGGCTTATTGCAGAATGACCAAAACCCAGTAGTACCAAATTATAATCCTTCTAGTTGCTCCACAGGAGCTTCAAATTGGGAATTTAATCCGTTATGCGAAATGCAGTGGGCACAAGATTATATCCAATATTTTGGAAGTAACTATCAGAATTGCCCAGGTGTTGTCCAGGGTAAGAAGTTTTGTTATTGGCAGACATTTGATGATCCAGCAGTAAACGAGTTTGTAGGGGCATACTGTCAATACATGCCCACAACCTACTCTGGAGCAATGGATGGTGGAATAGGACTTTATACGTACAATGGCAAACAGTACAATAATTGTCTCCAAGGGCAGAACGGTCTACCTTGGTGTACCGAAGGTAGTCCAAACTGTGGTATAATATCTGGACCGCCTTCCGCATTACCGAGTCCACTATCCGTGGCAGTTATGCCCAATGACTACATATTCGTACTTACTGGGACATCTGGAGCATATCAACTTAATGTTTTAAGAGCCATACCTAAAGGGTCTTTTACAAATCCACAGACACCCACATCAGCAATCCAACAAGTGAGTTGCAATCCTGCATCTGAAAGCAGCTGCACTTCGCAATGGAATACCGCATGGAGTAACTATTGGGGGCTTGTGGCAAATAGTGAAAACGGTTATAGTTATTTGATTTCCCAATCTGACTTGAATGGTTTTTCGCAATTGCAAGGGTTTACACCATTCAATATATCAGTAGATAATAATGGGGATGTTTTCATTGTTGGTAGTACCACGACATCAATCCAAACTAACAGAGGCCCTATACAATCAACACATCCCTCATTGGTTGAGATAACTGGCATCTTGACAGGTTCACCAGCAGTGACTACAAATACAATAGATAAACAATTCCAGGAGATTACAGTTTCACCAAGCGGACAACAGATTTATTTAGCAAGCCCATCTTATGGCAGCATAGAGGTTTATAGCGGGAATTCGCTTGCCTTAGAAGACAGTATCGATCTTACTTTTGATTATAATGCTAATTTGCCTGTTTCGAACACCACCGCGTCTCCAGGAATTATTCCTGGTGAGAGTGTATCAACAACCTTGGCGAATCTTAATATTGCGACGTATTTGGAGAATGGCGGATTATATGGTATTACACCAGGTTGGATTAAGTCTGCACTATCAGCAGTACAAACGCAGAAGTATCAAGGTCTTGCATTTGATACGCAAGCATTTCACCACCCAATAGGTATTCAGGATGTTAATGGATATTTGTATGTTTTAGACAATTGGGGAGGGTACGTTGGCACTCCGGGGCCAGTGCCCGGGATTTCAGGACAAGGTGTCTTTTTCAATACGTTATTACTTAGAGTCATAAATTCTTCTGGAACCAATGTGCCATTTAACCCTACGAAGTTCAACGACATGTATTCACAGCGAGCGGCAACATGTAATACACCACAAGTATCTAAATGTGGAGTAGTTCCTAATTGCAATGCTGCGGTTGGCTGTTCTCCACAGATTTCATCAACATGTCCAGGCAGTGCTTTGGGAGTTACTAGTGCAAGAACTGGAGAGGCTCCTACATACCAGTATAAGTGTGTTGGTGCAGGGGGGCAACCAACTTCAACGTATTATACAACAGCCACTCCTGGTTTCTATCCTAATGATACATATCCACCTTATGGGTGGGTATTATCTGCAAACGTGTTAGAAAGTGGACATAATAGCAACTATGTTTCTTTTTGTTCTTCAGAATCGTGCGATTATAATCCAAACAACTTGAAATCGAGCTATTTGTCACTAGGACCGAATGTTCAAGCCATAGCTTGCTTCAATCTGCCTTTTGGAATAGGCATAGGTTGTGGCGTGCCACGAGAAGCTCAGTCCAGTTTTTCAGTAAATTATAACTATACTGCTGACTTCTTATTCCCATCGCAGCAGCACATCAACAATGGCTGTTTTCTTAACTGCCAGACTGTTGCCAATGACTACGGAGAACTTCTGTTTGCAAAAGTAAGCATTGAAAATTACACAAGATTGTTGGATGGAATAGGTTTATTCTCATGTTTTGTAGATACCGGAGTGAATTCTAACTCGTGCAAACCTAGTTCTTATTTAGATCAGCTTGCAGCACCGATATACACGGTTGCGGATCCTTTCAAGTATTTGGAGAGTACGGGATCGGGTAGAATATTATCATATCAGAATTTATTCGGATCTGCGTTCACTGGAGGAGGAGGAAGTCCACAGTCACAGCAATCGCAGAGTTACAATCAAACGTGTATAAATAGTTTGCAATCTGGTTCTTTGAATTCGAGTTCATACTCGAGTTGTTTTTCAGGGTTTACACCTCCTACAAATTCGGAACTTGGTGGCATAACGGGAACGTCTGTTTCAATACCTCCAGGAACTTCGGTGGTTACCTCCCCGGTAAGCATGACTAGCAATATTATAGGTTATGTGTTGGTACCGTACAAATACACATACTCAACCAGTCAGAATTGGCAATTTTCAGGCACGGGGGTACCAATACAGCAGGGTGCATCGTGTAGTAACCCACCATCAAGTCATTCCAGTTCAAGTTCAAGCGAGATTTTTTCTTATGGAATAATAAATGCAAGATCCAACTCACTTTCTGCAAATGTTGAAGGGGGTGGAATTTATCTTCAGTTTAGCGGGCCCCAAGGAAGTAATTATTATGTTCCGAACATGTCTGACCTAGGTTCTTACATAAATCCACAGATGATAATGAATATTCAGGGAGACAAGCAGTTTGGTAGCATTTACGTAAATGCTACCACAGGACCAACAACGAATAACCAAGTGGTGCTTAATGCAACCGATCTTTTAGAGTACAACATAATAAATACTGTCTTTAATACCCAATTAGGGCCTTTGAGTTATCAAACAATATCTTCTTTGCCTTACGGCCCTTATAATGGACCCGCGTATGCTCTTGTTGGAAATCAAAAGATAGCGACTAATACCAGGACAGGCATATCTTATCAAAACGTATTCAACATTAATTCAGCATTGCCTACATTCGTGAAGCTTTTTGATTGGTACCAGCAGATTGTTTACAACAATCCTATGAGTTTTAATATAAACAGTTCAAGTTTTAAATACGGCGCAGGAAGTGTTGCCAATGTCCTAGGTTATCAGAGGCTTGTTTTTGTATTAAGAGATAGATTCGGCAACGCAATATACGCCCCGCTTGATACGGATATAGCGAATACAACAAGCATATCACTACAGGTAACCCCGGTAGTCAATTCGAATAACGCAAACGATACAAAAATTTTCATAAATGGTACTGTTGGATATTACAGTCCAATAAACAATAAATTTTATCCTCTCAGAAACGGGCTAATATATCTGTATTATGATACAAATATCAATTATATAGGATACAATGCACTTCAAAACCCATCTAATGAAAAAAATGCAATGCTTTGCGCTTTTGGAGATGTTGGAAGCGGAGCACAGATACCTAGCAATTGCGTTTTGGCAAATCCTGTTTATTTAGGGCAGACAAATAACGCAAATACCATAACATACTCAACAGCCTACAATTCGCTTGGAGAATGCAATCCTCCCCCAAATTCGTTGCTTGTACCAGTAGATACTAATTGTAATATATACGGTAATGATGGAAACAAAAATATTCCACAAACATGTTCTCCGGGACAAAATGGCCAACAGAGATTCTGCCAACCGATATTTAGCAACGGTACAGGGACGTGCACATCACAGCTTGGGCTAGTAGGTACAACAACAACAAATTCGATGGGTTTCTTTAGCAACAGCATATACGCTTGTGGGATAGGGAGTGCCACGATAATTGCAAGGTTTTACGGGTCTCCTTCCCCACAACCATTACAAGCCAGTCAAGCGTGGTTGTCTTCATCTGCAGATCCAACCTCGAAATCGTACACTACATTTAATGTACTCAATTACCAATGGTTCCCTAATTATACCCAAGAAGGGGTGGACATAGGACTAGCAGAGTTAGGATATGGAAACTTAGGAGTAGTTATTTTAGCGATTGCGCTTGCCTCAGTATTGGCAATTTACGCAATCCGCAAAAAATACGGATGATTATTCATCATCATCCATGTCTTCGTCCCAGTCTTCGTCTTCTTCGTCTTCGTCCCAGTCTTCTTCGTCTTCTTCGTCTTCTTCATCGTCGTCTTTTTGTTCTTTCTTTGCCATACGAGACACCTCTTTCAAAGCAAATACCTATTATTAGAAAACTATTTAAATCTATTTTGGAATAGAATTTACGACAGTGTAGAGCTTGTTCTTGTTATGATTGCATGAATACATTTCTTACCCTGGACCTTAGAGGCCTTGTTTTGGCTTTTCTATTAGGCGCTTCGGTTTTGATCGCGGGAGGACGCCTGGGTTTGTTTTTCCTAGCTTTGCTGCTTCTGTTCCTGTTTCTATCAGCAATAGTTACGATGATTGGTAAAAGCACAAAGAAGAAAATAAAAGTTTATGAAGAACGTAGGGGATGGAAAAATGTAGTTGCGAATGGATTTGTACCGTTCATCTTGGCGATATTATATTATTTGAGTGGTGGAAATGGCGTCTTAGGTATGGCCATTGTCATCGCATATGTTTCAAGTATATGTGCAGTTACTGCGGATAAGTTTTCTAGTGAGTTAGGTGTTCTTTTTGGAAAACCAATCATGCTACTTACCATGAGAAAAGTGAAACCTGGAGTTTCAGGAGGAGTTACTTTTGCTGGTCTCGTTTTCGGGTTTATCGGTTCTTTGTTTATAGGAATCTGCACTTTTTATGTATCGCAAAGTATTGTGTTTGTTGGAGTAGCAGTAGTTTCAGGGTTTGTAGGAGATTTGATTGATTCTGTTGCGGGATACTTTGAGGAAAATGGAATTGGTAACAAGTATACATCAAACGCTTTTTGCGCTGTTGCTGGAGCGGTGCTTTCTTTTGTAGTTGTTTTCTTATCTTATCTGATGTAAGAAAGATTTTCGTTGCTCTTGTACCCTGGCGTTTGTTGATCTCCCTGTTCTTTTGATGCTTCCTCTATATTTTTAAGTATTTTTTCAGTTTCCTTTTTAATGCGTTCGAGATTATCCAGTTTTATATCTATGTTTAATATGTTTTTTAGCAATTCTAAAACCGCTTTGGCTGCATTAGCATCAATCTCAAGCATTCCTGTTTCCCCCATTATACATGCGCTTGGTATCCCATAGTCGTTTGCAAAAACAGGGATGATTCCTGCAGAGCCCCAAATAGATCCTGCCGCCTGTCCAAAAATAACTCCGTTTTTAGATAGATTTTCTCTGTTTGTTTTACTTGTGGAAACACCGAATACACGAGGATTTTGCACATAGTTGTTCCCTGCACTATACCCTCCTATGGTATATACTTGCTTTCCGCCTATTTTTTTGAAAAAACGAACTATCCTATCATTTACTATATACTGACCTTTTGGTCCTCCAGCCTGTGCATCTCCAACGAGCAATATTAGGCTTTTGCCGTTTTTGTTTTTGCAGTGGTAGAATCGGTTGTTCACTAAACGCATGCTACCATTCTTTAACATTATTGTTTGGTGAGGAAAGTGAGGGGATCTCAACGTCGCGTATTTCTTTGCATTCAGTTCTCTTCGAATATGTTCCACTACAAGGTTTCCAACATTACCTATACCAGGCAACCCAACCAGTAGTATGGGCTCTTTAAGTTTTGCTTTTTTATCGTACATTATCTTGGTGTTTTTCAAGTTATGCGCCTTTTATTGAAAACTCTATCTGTTTTGAATACTTCTCAAGTATTTTTTGTGTTTCCTTTATCTTAGATTCGGCTTTTGGATAGCTAGAATCTTCGGAAGTTAGTTTATATTTAGGGGCGCCGAGGTATAGTATTTCAGTTCCGGTACTTGAAATTTCGGCGAGTATTTTTTTAATCATATCTATTCCGCTTTTTGCGCTGGCGGATCTAAGCTCCATGATATACGAAACTATGTATCTTTTTGGTTTTATGTTTTTAGAAACTATATCCAAAAGGGCTTCCTTGAGCTTCTCGTTTTTTATAAAGTCAGCGTAGTTCTTGTTTTCGGATATACCGAATATGAGTTCGGTGTATGTCCTGGTGTGTTCTGAGATTTCGTTTATGATTTTTTCTTTCTGGGTTTCCAATTTTGAATCGGTAAGAGCCTGTTCGAATAGTTTTTCTGATCTTTTTTCTGTGTTGTAATCATTCATCTTTACGGTTCTTTCCTTCAGTGTTGCTTTTTTTAACGAAACGTCTATTGATTTTTTTGGCTTGTCTACAGCTATTACCTTAGCTACTGCGCTCTGCCCCTCTTTTATAAATTCGTGGATGTTTTTTATCCAACCAGTAGAAACCTCAGATATTGGAAGGTAGGCGTCAATATTATATTCTACCAAGGTACAGTATGCCCCGTGTTGCATGATTTTGGTTATTTTAACCAATACTAACTCCCCCGTAGAAGGGAGTTCTTTTTGTATAATCATTTTATCGCTTTATTTCTATCTTCTTCTTTGTCCTCTTCCCCAAAGTCTTTTCGATTTGCTTATTACATTTTTTACATGTGAGTATGACTTTTTGTTTTTTACCAAGTTTTTTTGGATGGATTTTAAGTTCTACGCTACCCACGTATCCCTTGATTGCTCGTTCGTGCCTTCGTGTTGCTTTCCCCAAACCGCGCTGCTTAGTCTTAGATACCATCTTTACAACATGTAAAGTGTGCGCATTACAATATGGACAGTATGTGTTTATCTCTTTTGCTATTTTCATGTTTATCACTGTTCTATAATTTCTCCGATTTTATTCTTTAGTATATATTCCACATTGCTATTATTACTTGTTTCTATTATTTGGTTTTTTTCATAAGGCCCTATCTTCTGTCCTTCTGGGGTTATTATTTCTGGGATCTTTATCAGGATTTTTAGTTTTTTTGTGTCTTCTTTTGTTTTTTGGGATATTAGTTTTTTGATTTCCTGATAAATGTGTTTTTCCTCTTCAGGTACCTGCTGTGGCAGCGGCCTTCCATAAGCAAGGTACACGAGTATTTTTTGCATTCTTTTTGCTTTTAGTGCGGATATGGTTTTGTTCTTGTTTTCACGAGATTCGTCGTTTGTATTATTACCGTATCTTGAATAAAAATCTATCGGAAGAGGCAATAGTTCTCCTGTTTTTTTCTCTTCGGAAAATTTTGAAAATATAATACTAATATCATCTTCCATAAGACCAACAGAGGGTTCATTTCCACTATTCGTGTGTTATATATTATATATAGTACTATATTAAATTAAAATTAATTCATATTTTTGAAAAATAACTTTAAAAAATAGTGGAAATAAAGGGTTAGCGAGGGGTGGATTTGAACCACCGTTCTCCGGGTTATGAGCCCGGCGGGCACTCCGTGCTACCCTACCTCGCTTTAGTGTATAAATTCAGCTTCAGCTTCCGCTCTTGTTAGCATTTTTAAACTCTCTCCGCATTCACATTTAAAATTAGTTTCGTAAGCAACATCAAATGGGAATATGATCTTTTGTTTTTTATAACATTCTTGGCACATGAAAAAATCATTACAGTCTGAAGGCAGCGTTTCTTTGTGTTCGCTGGCCTTTTCTATTACTTGTTTGCTGAACTCGGTTAGAGAAGAACCGTCTATATACCACCTAAATGTCAGCCATCCTTTTTTATCCTTATTAACCTCATACCTAACGATCCCGTATCCGTTAAGTAGATTCAATATTCTTCTCGTTTCGTTTATCTTAAGACTTAGTTTTTCAGCAAGAACGTCATCTATCTGTGAATTGTTACATAGTTCCGAAAGAACATCGTTAGCTCTGCTACCAATGTTTTTTGCTATATAATCTGAAAAAGCGTGATTATCTATCGTGCTTCTTGCAATTTCTTTACTTACTGCATCTATCTCTCCATTCTGAAACGTTTTGCCAGCTTTTGACATCTTCGGTTTTGTTAACCCCTTTTTAACTGTTGCGTTTTGTGTTTTCACTCGTTTTGAACGAACGGTATCGGTGTTTCTGATCACTACTCTTGAGGTTCTATTCTTTTTAACGCTCTTTTTAGTATTATTACGCAAAACACGGTGTTTATTTGTTTTTTTAGTTTTCACAAGGATCGCCAACAATTAGGAGTACATATATTACGTCATTTCAAATATAAATACCTTCCTAATCCAGAACAATAAAAACATAAACGGGCCCGGTGGGATTTGAACCCACGACCTGCTGGTTAAGAGCCAGCCACTCTGACCAATCTGAGTTACGGACCCCTGTTCAAAGATCTTAAAAATCTCTCTATTTCTTTGTCAAAACCTCTCCCTATAGGTTGTAGTTCATAATTAACTTGTAATACTGGTTTGTTCACATTAATTAACCTTTTCAAATCTGTTGGTGTAGCTGAAACGACAACATCACAAGGCATCTTATTTATTGTCCTCTGCAAATCAGAAATCTCCCTATTGCTATAACCTACTGCTGGCAATTCATACCTGAGCTTTTCATACCTTTCAAATGTCTTCTTTATTTCTCCTACTGCATATTTTTTAGCCTCAACAACACTTTTGGCACCGTATTTTTTAACCGCAACACTTCCTGCGCCGAAAAGCATACCCCCGTGCGTTATTGTTGGACCATCTTCAACTACACACACTCTTTTCCCCTTTATTTCAGAGCCATTATCAACAGTAACCACAGAGTCTGCATAAAATATTCTGCCTTCGTTGTTTATTCCTTTCAGATTGGATACAACTCGTTCAACATCGGCTTTGTTAGCAGAATTTACCTTATTTACTAAAAGAACATCTGCCATCATCGCTACAGTCTCTCCGGGATAATAATTAAGTTCGTTGCCTGCGCGCAAAGGATCTACGACCGTTATCATTAATTCTGGTTTAATAAAAGGTGCGTCATTGTTTCCGCCGTCCCATATTATAATGTCTGCTTCCTTTTCTGCTTTTTTAAGAATTTTACCGTAATCTACTCCTGCATAAACCACAAACCCGTTCTTCAAATGAGGTTCGTAATCTTCTCTTTCTTCAATAGTTGTATTGTATTTATCTAGGTCTTTAAGTTCTGAAAACTTCTGAACTGCCTGTTTTTTCAGAACGCCATAGGGCATTGGATGTCTTATGATGACAACCCTGAAGCCTTTCTCCCTCAGAAGTTTTGATATATATCTAGACACCTGACTTTTGCCGCATCCTGTTCTTACTGCACAAACTGCAATAACTGGCTTACTCGATTTTATCATGGTCTTGTTTGGCGCAACAAGCCAAAAATCTGAACCAGCAGCATTAACCAAACTCGCAATATGCATTACCTGGTTAAAAGGAAGATCACTATACGACATCACAGATATGTCTACATTAAACTTTCTAATGAGTCCCGAAAGTTCTGATTCGTCGTATATGTGTATACCTTTCTTATAACTTTTCCCAGCAAGGATTTCAGGATAATCTCTATTCGTGATGTATGGGATCTGATTTGCTGTGAATGCAACAACATCGTATTCTTTATTGTTTCTAAACAGCACATTAAAGTTATGAAAATCCCTACCCGCAGCCCCTATCACAATAACCTTTTTAGATTTTGATTTTTTCACATTTTCCCTTGCCATAACCTCACAATATGCATATGCAGAGAAGGTTTATAGTCTTAAAATCAGATATATTTGCGTTGTTTTTCATGGCAGAAAGTGACGACTACAACGCATCTAAAATTATTGTTCTCGAAGGTCCGCAAGGAATACGTAAAAGACCAGCAATGTATATAGGTTCTACTGGCCCTAGCGGAGTGCTTCACCTTCTCTACGAAGTGATAGACAATGCAGTAGACGAAGCAATGTCCGGATACTGTAAAAACATTAAAATACGATTATTCATGGATAATGATGTCAATGTTGCCGAAGTGATTGATGACGGTCGTGGCATACCTGTAGACATCATGCCAAAATTCAATAAAAGTGCACTCGAAGTAATAATGACCACCCTGCACAAAGGCGGTAAATTCTCTAGCGATGCTTACAAGGTGTCCGGAGGACTGCACGGCGTTGGGCTTACTGTGGTTAATGCATTATCTGAATACACAAACGTAACTGTAAAAAAGGACGGACATATTTACAGAATGGGTTTTAGCAAAGGAGTTCCAACATCTCCTCTGCAACAACTTGGTGACACTAAAGAAACCGGAACCACTACGGAATTCAAACCTGATAAAGAGATATTCCAAACTACTACTTTCGATTCAACAACTCTTAAAGACAGGCTTAGATATACGAGTTTTTTAAACCCTGGGATAAACATAACTCTAAAAGATGAGAGATTTGAGTCTCCAGAAGACGAAACATACTCATCCAAAGAAGGCATAACCGACTTTATACGCTATATGAACAACGGAAAAACTACATTGACAAATATAATACGTTCCAAAATACAAGAAGGGCAGGTAAGCATAGAGTACGCCCTACAATATAATAGTACATACGACGAGAAAATTGAATCCTTTGTAAATAACATACGAACTGTGGAAGGCGGAACCCACGTGGTTGGGTTCCACACTGGCCTGACTCGAGCAGTACTAAATTACATATCAAAAAACAAATCCGGAAAAGCTGAAACAAAAATAACCGGCGAAGATGTCAGGGAAGGACTTACCGCAGTACTTAGTGTATTGATGCAAAACCCCGAATTTGAAGGACAGACAAAAGGCAAACTCGGTAACGCGCAAATAAAGACGATTGTAGAAACCGAGATATATTCTCATATATCTCGCTATCTCGAGGAGCACCCTTCAGATGCCAAAGCAATAATAGAAAAGGCAGAAACAGCTGCAAACGCGCGTGAAAGTTCTCGCAAGGCTAGAGAGCTTGCAAGAAAAAAGAGTTTATTCGAAGGCACTGTACTTCCTGGAAAATTGGCAGATTGTATATCAAATAATCCTGATGAAACGGAGCTCTTCATAGTAGAAGGACAGAGCGCAGGTGGCTCTGGAAAAGATGGAAGAGACAAAAACATACAAGCAATCCTTCCATTAAGAGGCAAGATATTAAACGTAGAAAAAGCAAACGTAGAGAAAATCTTCGATAATGCTGAAATCAAGGCACTAATAACGGCCTTTGGAACTGGGATAAATGAATCGTTCAACTCAGAAAATATACGATATAAAAAAATAATACTCATGACTGATGCGGATGTTGACGGAAGTCATATACGCACACTTCTACTAACTTTTATTTACAGGTACATGCGCAAAATAATAGAAGACGGCTATGTGTACATGGCACAACCCCCCCTATACAAAGTTTCTAAAGGAAAAGATGTTTCCTACTGTTACAGCGATCAGGAACTAGATGCGAAACTGAAAGAACTTGGTGGAAAAGCAGAAGTACAACGATACAAAGGTTTAGGAGAAATGAATCCCGAGCAACTATGGGAAACTACAATGGATCCTAAAAATAGGATACTTAAAAAAGTATCAATAACCGATGCTATGCACACCGACGAATTATTTACGATTCTAATGGGCATGGACGTACAAAAAAGAAGAAAATTTTTGCAAGAACATGCGGAAGAAGTAAAATCATTAGACATATGAGGTTTGCAAATGGAAAAGCAGATAATAACTCCGATTGACGAAGAACTTCAGGCTAGCTACGTGGATTACGCAATGAGCGTAATAATCGGAAGGGCTATACCTGATGCTCGCGATGGCCTAAAACCAGTACAAAGAAGGATACTTTACGCCATGTATAATCTTAAAAATTTACACAATCAGCCGACAAAAAAAAGCGCGAGAATAGTTGGAGAAACAATAGGAAAATACCATCCACACGGAGATACTGCCGTTTACGATGCAATGGTTCGTATGGCTCAAGGATTCTCTATGCATCACACTTTAGTGGAAGGTCAGGGGAATTTTGGTTCAATAGACGGAGATCCTCCTGCTGCACAGAGATACACTGAAGTCAGACTTACTAAAATTGCAGAGGAGATGTTGGAAGATCTTGATAAAGGCACCGCTGATTTTATACCAAATTTTGATAACACTGAGGAAGAGCCTCTTATACTCCCTTCAAAAATACCAAACCTTCTTGTAAATGGATCTTCGGGTATAGCTGTTGGAGTAGCGACAAGTATGCCCCCACACAACCTGTCTGAAGTGTGTGATGCAATAATAAAATACCTGGAATCCGCTGTTACTACTGCAGACGATCTTCTTGAAATAGTTAAAGGACCTGATTTTCCCACAGGCGGTATAGCAATAATGTCACAAAGCGCATATGATGGCTATAGACACGGCAGGGGTCAGATTCGCGTCAGAGCAAAAGCAGATACAAGCTCCGAAAATAGAATAGTGATAACTGAAGTACCATACAACACCAACAAGGCATCAATAGTGCAAGCCATCGCAATTCTTGTAAAAGACAAAAGAATAAATGGAATAAAAGATCTCCGAGACGAAAGCGATAAGGGCGGCATACGCATAGTCATAGATCTTAAAGAAAATTTTGACCCAGACCAGATATTGAATCAACTATACAAACATACTCAGTTAGAGAACACACTGCCTATAATAAACCTTGCAGTTGTTGGAAAAAGCCTTAGAAATCTTAATATTTTGCAAATGATTTCAGTATTTGTTGAGCATAGAAAAGACGTAATACTCCGAAGAAGTAAGTACGAACTAAACATGGCAACCGAAAGACAACATATCGTGCAAGGATTACTGATAGCAATCGAAAAAATAGACGATATAATACGTGATATAAAAGCCAGTAAGGAAGTCAAAGACGCACGCGAAAAGCTAATAACCACACATAGCCTTACAATAAAACAAGCAGACGCTATACTCGATATGAAACTTTCCAGACTCACTCATTTAGAAAGCGACACATTAAAAATAGAAAGTGACGAACTTGGAAGGAAAATAGAATACTACTCCGGTGTAATTTCTGATCCTGAAAAGATAAAAGGCATAATACGCTCTGAAACTGAAGAAATTAAAAAACTTTATAGCAAACCACGAAAAACAGAAATAATTAAATCAGAGGATGAAAGCGCATTCATGATAAAAGATGAAGATATGATAAGTGACGAGCCAGTCACTTTGATATTAACCAAGGAAGGATACGTAAAGAGAATGGCAACAACAATCTACAAAGAACAAGCCCGCGGCGGAAAAGGTGTAATATCAATAAACCTCAAAGACGGAGATTATGTAAACCAAGTAATAGCCTGTAATAACAAAGACTACGTCCTTTCTATTTCAAACAAAGGGAGGGTTTACTGGCTAAAAGCATACAACGTACCTGAAAGTAGCAGATATTCCGAAGGAAAAGCGATAGTGAACCTGCTAAACATAACTGACGAAAAGATAATAGGTTTGTTGGATATAAAAGGATTTGAAAATTCAAATCTTGTGTTCTTAACTCGCAAAGGATTAGTTAAAAAAGTACGCGCAGATCTATTCTCAAAACCTCGTTCTTCAGGTGTACGTGCAATAACGTTGGCTCAAGGAGACGAAATAGTCGACGTTGTCTCCTACAGAGATAAAAAATATTTAGTTATCGCTACAGCTAAAGGCAAAGCAATAAAGTTTAATGATAATGATTTAAGATTTATCGGAAGGACTGCAATGGGAGTTCGTGGCATAAGGTTAAAGGACGATGTACCTAGAAACATACTCGCTGTAGATGACAGCACCAAACTAATGACAGTAACTGAAAATGGTTATGGTAAGGTAACTCCTATAAACAAATATAGAACTCAAAAAAGAGGCGGAAAGGGCATAGCAAATCTTAGGACAAACCAGAAAACAGGAAACGTTTCTAAGGCACTTTCTTTGTCCGACGAACCGCATCTATTGCTTATAAACAACAGGGGAATAAGTATAACCATACCTGTAAGTTCCATAAGGGAGACGGGCAGGGCAACAAGCGGAGTAAGACTAATGAAACTTGATTCCGGATCAAAAATAGCAGACGCAAAACTCATCTATTGAATGCTGTGACTATTTTTTCCAAAACTTGCTGTTTTTTACAAAAGTTTTCTGTGCTTCTATTATATCTTTTATAAATCTCGAATAATCTGTTCTAACTAGCCTGAGAACTCTTGCAGCAGTGTTGACTCCAACCCCATAAGTTAATAATGTTATCAGAGCTCTATCTCCATATTCTGATACCATTCCTGCTTCTTTCAAAAGTTCTATCTTGATTTTTCTATCATCTACAGTCAATTTTGATTTTAACAAACTTCTTTTAATCACATCTCTTGCGACATCCTTCGATCTAACCAACATTGAACTTCCACATCTTGGGCATCTTATTAATCCATCCTTCCCTATCTTTATTTCATAATTAAATTCAAATCCACAATAGGTGCATAATAACAAAACATTTCTTCCCCTAAACTTAATCTCGAATTGCTCAACGACTTCATTGCCAGGTAGGGCGGAAGACAAAAGTTCCCTGTATTTCATAGTACTTTTAATCAGTTCCTCAGAAAGCGCGGATATTTGATTCCTATATATTATCTTTACTCTACCTGCTCTTATTTCGTTAAAAAGCCCCCTAACTCTTTCTACATCTATGTTGTTCTTTTCCAAATCTCTGAGAGTCTCCCTGTATACTATCGAATCTCTATAAAATCTTACCAACTTGTTTGCAACGTTTTTTGTTACTTTGGCTTTTTTATCAATAATGCCTAGCAATTTAGATATCTGTACAAATTTGTATCTGAACAGCTCTGTATCCTCAACAACTGAAGCATCAAGTTTTGAAACCTGTAAGACATCAAACGCCTTTTTAATATCTGGAGCTTTTATTGAAGATCCGTAATCAATCATAATCGCATACGGTGTAGCTCTCATGAATATGTCTCTAGAACCGATAATTCTCATTATCGCTCTGCCTAAAAACTCGTTTGCCAACTTTCCTAATAAGGAATGGATTATTACATATTCATCAAGAATCTCGACAGCTATCGTATTTGTTGAAGGTATAAATGATTCTAATTGTTTTTTAATAAACAAACTTATTTCTCTTTCAGAGTTTTTATCAAGCCTTGCATCTGCTGGTACTTCTTCGAAAAGTCTAGCAACCCTATTTGCAATTTCGTAAGACACTGGTATGTCCTCTCCTTCCCAATCCGGTATGGCCGCACTTAGGTCTAAACTCGGTTCAACAAAAACAGTGTCCTCTTCAATACTCACCACTTTCCACGGCATTCCACGCGTTATGAAAACAGAGCCCTCATCTATGTAGCTAAAAACAAACTTTTCATCAAGAAGCGACACGACCTTATTTCTTAATATATCCTTCACGTAAAATTTCGGCGAATCAGGTATCACACTTATATTATTGTAAAAATAATCTCTTGCCCTACTACTTATCCTTATCTTATCTCTTGTGGTAATGAGTTTTTCTTCTTCTGCAAATTTTACTACAGATTCGAAAAGCTCCAGCTGCAAATCGGAAAATGCAGAAGCACCTTTAAACACTGCGTACATTTCATCAATACTTATCTCTCTGTATTCCAATGCAATGGAACATATCTGGTTCAACATAACATCAATTGCACACCTTTCCATATCCTGTCTTTCTAAACGCGCATCTCTTGCAGAAGCTACTATCGCAATAGATTCTAAAGCATCCATAACACCAGAAACTAAAATTGTGCCTATTGACGTGGCACCTTCTCTATGTCCCCCTCTACCTATCCTCTGTAATAAACGCGTTGCCTGCCTCGGGGATCCGTATTGTATAACTTGATTTATCATTCCTATATCTATTCCGAGCTCCAATGAACTTGTAGAAACAATACACTTCAATTTCCCCTCCTTTAGTTTCTCTTCAGTCTCTATCCTTTCTGTTTTTTCAATAGAGCTATGGTGTATGCCCACTGGACCAAAATGCTCCACCTTATCAAAGTAAATCAGCTTACTGCCAAGAGATTCTGCGGCTTGTCTTGTGTTTGTAAAAACCAAAGTCGCTTCAGAATCTTTTACAATTTCAGATATCCTCTCCATTCTTGCAAGAGATGGGTCATCTAATCCAAAAGCCTCTATTATCTCGTCGTGCTTCCTAAGTGGTTTTTCCGGCATCTCTATATTAATATCAAATTTTTTACCCTTTGAAGACCTCACAACAGTGTAATCTCTTTTTCCAAACATAAACTCAGAAATCGTCTCAACATCACCAACCGTTGCACTTATGCAAACACGTTGGAATTCGCCCGAAATTTTTGTAACTCTTGACAAAGCAACTGAAAGCTGTGCGCCCCTTTTGTTGTAATATAACTCATGAACCTCATCTACTATAACTCCTTTGAGTTTCTTTAAAGAGTTTCTGAGTCTTGGGGATAAAAATAAATTTTGAAGACTCTCTGGTGTGGTTATTAACAATTGTGGAGGGTGTTCTGCCTGGTGTTTTCTCTCAACAACACTCGTATCACCATGTCTGACCCCTACGCTTACTCCCAATTCATTACACAGCCAGGTCACTCTCTTTATTAAATCTCTGTTAAGTGCTTTCAAGGGTGTTATATAAAGCACTAAAATGTTATTATCATATGCGGATTTCGATATAAGATCAAGCATTGGTAACAATGCAGCGTCTGTTTTGCCACTTCCTGTAGGTGCTGTTATTACACAGTTGCTACCTTTTTTTATGGCTTCAAAAGCCATCTCTTGTACCTCTGTAAATCTACCGAATCTGGCTATAAATAAGGAATAAGGATCCATGGAAATTCTAAACGATCAAAACGTTACCGTTTGCGAATCTATGCGCTCCTCCAATAGTGTAATTCAATCCAAATTTCAGATATATACTTGCAACGTAACTGTTTGGATTAGATGAAGAAAACAAATCCCCACAACCAGAAGTGACATTCACAGACTTACCTACCTCTACAACAGATGTCAAATTGGTATAATACGTTGCATTCTGAACTATACACCCTACACTATTCAATACCACACTTTCGTTATTTTTGTTGACTAATGTGAACATCACGCTGTTATTTATCAACTTAGCAGAAGAGCATTCAAATCCTCCTCCAAATTTACAAATATTGCTTATTCCAGATGAGAAATTCAAATACGGTCCGGTTATGTTAAATTGATTAAGTGCACCAATATTGTAGGCTACCTGATTTAATACATCCGAAGTATTAACCAAAGCCACCACGCTGGAATTATACTCTTTGGTAAATGCGAGTGTTTTTATCAGTGAAAAATTACCTATCATTCCAGACAAAGGAAAAACATAATAGCTGCAATAGCTTGCGTTATTTATGTTTGTTATGGGGCCACTGCACAGTCTATTGTTATCTATACCAAAATTTTGCAAAGAGGCAAACATAACCGAACTATTAACAACTAACATCTTTCCGATAATATAATTTCCACCGTATGCATAGCTGAAGTTCTCTACAACTCCTTGTGATAATTGATTGAGTTTATCTGCCAACGGATTGGATTGTGATTTATTCTGCACAATTGTCCTGTTAAGTACTGATAAACACGATAATGGCCCTCTATATACGAAATTCTTAATCCAGCCTCCATCATACCAACTACAAAGCGTAGTATTAGAATCAAGTTGCATAACAGATACACTTTTTCCCCCAACACTCTCGTTTGTGAAGTTTATTCCCTTTCCTTCAGCAGCAACATCTACTATGTTTGGTTTAAGATATCCACTAATCCAAAGGGAAAGAGCACTAGCATTATTGTACCTTGCACTTGCAACTGCTACATCGCTTAAATACGGTGTTGTAAGATTTAGTAGCGGATAAAATAGCGAATTTGCCACACTTATATTAGATAAACCCAATTGTGTCATGCTATAATTATTCAGAAGATAAGAAGAGGCAACATATCCTAAGTTTGTCATTACCATTGATCTTGAAACTATTGGTCCGTCAGGTAGCAACGAATAAGCTGCAGGAGTTTCTACGGGATTTGCTACGAGTATAAATGTGTCACTCGCACTTTTTCTATTTCCTAAATTATAAAGATTGTTTGGGTCAGCCATGACCGTTACATTATATTTACCTGGCAACTTGGGGGTATAAGAAAAGTTAAGCGTCGCGCTTGTGTTCCTAGGTAGGGAAACATGGTAAATTCCAGACAAAGTGTTATTTACGAAGATACCCACGCTCATGTTTATTATTTGAATAGATCCAATGTTTGAAACATTTATTGGAAGAACAACATTTTGGTATACAAAAATGTTGCTCGGAGTAGAAGTAAATCTCAAACTCATCATAACTTCGGGTTTATAAATAAATCTTGAATACACCACGGCTACTGCTATCGCCGCTATAAACACTATCCATAAATACATTTCCAACTTTTTCATCTAACCACATCTCTATTCTTCAGATTGTTTATTACGTCAGCAAGTTTAACTGCAACACCGCTATAAAATGCCCCGAACAATTCAGAAGACCAAGCGTATGCATCAAATCTATCTCCTACCTGCGGCGGTTTAAAATAAAACTTGCTTTGATTGTTTTCTACTATACCCATCTTTTTCATTCTTAACAAATGATACCTTAAGGTTTTTTCATTAATTGTTTCCCAATTTGCATTTATATAATCTATCATTTCCCTAACGTTTGGATCTTTCTTGACAGCAAATTGAAAATAAACCAGCGCATCCAAAACCGCTAGAGAACCAAGTCTTGACTCTCCGGGATTTATTATGCCCAAAGACAGCGCGAGCCATCTTATCGCAGACCGTCTTGTCTCTAACACTTCTCTACTGAGTCTAAGGTTCCTTACTGTCAGTTCCCTTTCTATAAGCGACGCTTCGTTAAGCTCCACAAAATCATTTCTTATATTAATATTATTAAGTATAACTTAATAACCTGTCGAGATTTTTAGTTTTTATTCCTATAGTCTCAAGCCTGACTTTGAACTCCTTTCAACAAGGTTCTTTACAGCTTCAAAAGCATGACCTGTATCGCGTTCTCTTATTATAAAAGTCATCTCTGTAAATGTTGAAACAAGTTCAACTATGCTTATATTATTCCAACTAAGTGCCTTAGTCAATACATAAAAATTCCCTATTTCACTTACTGCATGTTCCGGTATTCTAACCGTTATTGAAGCTAATTTGTCAATTACTCTGAATTTTTCTTTAGATCCGAACAACTCTTCTATACTTTTCCTGTACTTTTCATTTGACAATATTGTTATTTCATACAAACCCTGCGTAACCGTTAAAAAATCCCCTTTGGAAAAATCAACAATGTCATAAAGTTTCGATACCTTTTTCAGCGTATCCTGGTTTCTTTCAATCGTAAGCTCAAAAATCCCTGATTTAGCTGTTATATCCGATTCGTTAAAGAACACCGTCCCAATTCCTTCAAAACCCTTCTTCATGCCTTCGGATAGCCTTCTCAGAGCCATGACTATGGCTGCCCTTTTAACTTCACGATTCAACTCTGCCTCTACTTCTGGTTTCAGCATGTCTGCAAGATACGCATAATTAACTATCTCGCTTGCAATAGCCTCTTCAAGAAACGGTCTGTTCTCTATTATTCTTGCGACTACCTGTGCTACACTAGCCATATTTTTTTATTACAGTAAACATTTATATAGTTTTTTCAAATTAGTAACAAACATGTTAATAGAATAACATAAAGTATATATAGTAAAATAATCATATAATAGATACGAATCACAAAGTTGAGATTAATGGCTATATCCACAAGCATCGCTACTAGAACAGCAACACCTAAAAGAGCGGTAGTTAGCATCAGCAATGAAACAGAATTCGGTATTCGCGGAGTTCAAGCTTCTAAAGTACTTGCTGCCAATTCTTGCAGGAGAAACCGTTTAGATTTATCTCCCGAAGTAAACACCATTCACGCAATAGAATCAAAAGTATCGATGGCCGCTAATGTTGAAGAGCTTAATCATAGGCTAAGGCGCTCTGTAGAACAACTGTCAAACATCACCAGGCAAGAAAATGGCCAGTTATATGGTGGCGGGGTAATATTCGAAGATGTATCTTTTATAGAACCAATAAGGTATAGGACCACTTCATTATCTGAAAGATGTGCAAAATCCTTCCTTGACATAAACGGCCACCAAATAATAATAGGTGTTGGTGATCAGCAGTTAGGCTTTGAAATATACAATACGCTTAGAAACCTAAATCCTGTCCTACTTGCAATAAGTTCGAGTTCTCCTTACACATATCATGATGGGGAAGTTAGGGAAACAGGATATCAAAGCAGCAGAATAATTAGATACTCTAAATTATTAGAAAGATTCCCATCAAGCATGCTAGAGTCTCCACAACTAAATTCATACGAAGAATACTTCGAAACCCTCCGTTCGATTTCAAGAGTGGTAAAAGAAAGGCTACGCAATGGGATGCTCGATGCTAATTGGGAAGAATTAACCAAAATCAGAACAAATGAGGATGGAAGCACATACTCCTACTATCCTTTCAGGTCTTTAGAACCGCACCAAATCTACTGGTTTGCAAGACCAAGACCTGATTTTGTTAATAATGAATCTGAATTTGTCCTAGAGTTGAGGGTTCCTGATACTCCCATAACGATCAGTTCTATGCAAACATTAAACGCTTTTGTAATAGGCCTTACATACTTTATAGCAAAAAACGGCGTCGAGAGCATCCCTGTACCGTTTAATGGAACATTCGATGATATAAGCCAAACTGCTAAAAGCAGCACATCTACGCAAATAAACAATACAAACATGTCGAATGTGATAAGCACTCTGGTTAGGTATTCTTACACTGGATTGCTCGAAGAGGGTTTTGTGGAAGATGCTACAAGAGTTGCAAACATAAACGAAAATTATATAAAAAGCAACAACACACAAGCAATACAGACTGCGATGAGGAACAGTGAAAAACTACCGCCTAGTGTAATCATCAACTACCTCGCAGGTGAACTGAGAAAATAATTTTCTAAGTGTATCAATGCATAATGAAACTGTTGAGATATTAAAAAAACTTATAACAATAAAATCCCAATTTCCAGAAGAATCAAATCTTGGAGAATATATCGATTCTTATCTTACGGAAAATGGCTTCAAGACTAAAAGGCAATACCTATCTAAAAATCGGTTCAATCTGTTTGCAGAAAAGGGCAAAACTGGCAAAGCAATACTATTCTACGGCCATATGGATACCGTCCCTGCTTACGGATCTTGGAAAACAAATCCCATAAACCCTGTGATTGTTGGAGACAGATTGTACGGTCTTGGGGCATCAGATATGAAGGGTGGAATAGCTGCAGTACTGTCATCCTTAAGCAAATTCGGAAAGAACAACATAAAGTTACTTTTCTGCGTAGACGAAGAAAACATCTCTGCAGGAGTATGGAAGGCAATAACCGCAGAAAAACCCTGGTTCAATAATGTGTCATTGATAGTCTCTGCAGAGGCCGGAGATTCTCAAGAACACTCTGGAGGTCCAGACACCATCACTCTAGGAAGAAGGGGTAGGGTTGTTATGGCTATCAATGTAAAAGGAGCATCTTCCCATGCGGCTACCAGTCCTGAAAAAGGCATAAACGCAATAGATGAAGCTGCAAAGATTGTTACAAACATGTCAAAATTTGAGTACAAGAAACATACAAAACTGGGAAACGAGACCATATTTATAAATAAAATAGAAGGGTCCGCGACAAGCTTGTCTTTACCGGAAAGCACACTCCTTCAAATGGATATGCAGCTCGTAACTCCTGAAAAGGCAATAGAAACAAAGAAAAGAGTGGAAAAATACTTGGAAAAGTTATATTCAAATGGCGTATTGAATAAAAACACAAAGACTACTGTAATCGAACTGGAACGAGAAACGCCATACATGAGACCATACATTGTTGATCCGAACAACCATGTGGTAAAACGCGTGTTAAAACTCATTACAACAAAATTTGGCAAATTTCAGATAAATTATGGCAGATCTGTTGCTGATGATAATGCGCTGGCTTCATTAGGTATACCTATAATGACAATAGGTCCAACTGGTGGAAATGAACACACGGCAAACGAATGGGTTTCTATAAAGAGTGTGGAAGAACTAACTTCGTTATACGAAGACATAGCTTCCTCAGGATCCACGTAAGCACTGGACTCCAAAGTTGCCATCAAGTTAGCCTAACCTAATCTTATCCCAGAGTCATTTCTATTTGCACTGTGTCAGGCACAGGAATCCTCATAACCTGCCTCAATGCCTGTTCCGTCCCATCTATCTCGACAAGCCATTTGTGGATTCTCATTTCCCAATGCTCAAAAGTATGTGATCCGTCTCCACATGGGGTCTTTCTTGTAGAGATTTTAAGCCTTTTTGTAGGTAGTGGTACTGGCCCTTTATACTTTATACCAGCACCTTTTGCTATCTCGGATATCTGCTTTGCAATATCTCTGGCGTCTGTTTTGCTCCTACTTATAAGCTTTATTCTAGCCGAAGGCATCGATTCACTTCTTTGTTACATCAAGAACTACTCCTGCAGCTACTGTTTGTCCCATATCCCTTATTGCAAATCTTCCAAGGTGTGGAAAGTCTCCGTACTTCTCAACAACTATTGGTTTTGAAGGTTTAATCCTTACTATTGCTACATCTCCATTCTTTATGAATTCAGGATTCTTTTGTACTGTTTGCCCTGTCTTAGGGTCCTTCTTTTCCACTATCTCTGTTATTGTAGCCGCTATCTGCGCTGTGTGTATGTGGAACACTGGTGTGTATCCTGGGGCTATTGCTGTGGGGTGATTTATTACAACTATCTGTGCAGTAAACTCTTGAGCTACTGTCGGAGGGCTTGTAACAGGTCCTATAACGTCTCCTCTTTTGATATCTTTCTTATCTATGTTCTTGACATTGAATCCAACATTGTCTCCTGGTTCTGCCTGTTGTAATTGCTGATGGTGCATCTCTATGCTCTTTATTTCTGTCTTTGCGCCACCAGGCATAACCACTACCTGATCACCAGGTTTCATTACTCCTGTTTCTACTCTTCCAACTGGAACTGTACCAAAACCTGCAATGCTATAAACGTCCTGTATTGGGAGTCTTAACGGTTTGTCAACAGGCTTCTGAGGCACTACAAACATGTCAAGTGCAGCAAGAAGTGTAGGTCCGTTGTACCATGAAAGTTTGTCCGATTTTTCGCTTACATTTATCCCTTCAAGTGCAGAATAAGGTACGAACAGCATCTTGCTAACATCATATCCTACTGTTTTCAAAAGATCGCTTACTTTGGATTTTGCGTCTTCATACTTTGCCTTGTCATAATTGGCTGCATCTATCTTGTTCAATCCTACTATCAGTTGATTTATTCCTAGAACCTTAGCCAAGTATGCGTGCTCTCTGGTCTGTGATTGTACACCGTCAACGCATGATACGACTAACACTGCGGCATCTGCTTGGCTTGCTCCTGTTATCATGTTTTTTACGAAGTCTCTGTGCCCAGGGGCGTCTATTATTGTGAAGTAGTATTTCGGAGTTTGAAAGTCTCTGTGCATTATGTCGATTGTTATTCCTCTTTCTCTCTCCTCTTTAAGCTGGTCCATAACGAAGGCAAATTCGAATGAAGGTCTGTTGTACTTTGCAACTTCTTCCTTCATTTTCTTCATGTCCTGTTCCGATATTGCTTTTGTATCGTATAACAATCTGCCTACTGTTGTCGACTTGCCGTGGTCTATATGTCCTATAAAGATCAAATTCATGTGTTGTTTTTCTGCCATTAGTTCACCTTAAGTAGTATATAATAAAGCGCATTTGCGCTAACCGGACTCCTCTGTATTACACTCTCTAATATGCTCTAATAATATATTTAAATCTTTGCGAAGAGGCTAACGTCTACAGCAAAAATTCAGTACTCCGTATATAAATCTTTTAATATAAGCAATATTGATACGATGCACTATTTTGATCTGGCATTCTTTGATGTTGATAAATCCTTTTCGAAAAGATTAGGATACGAAAAGGTGTATGAATTCGGAAAGGATGTAATTCTTGGTGACAGATACGATGCAAACAAAACGATGATAGTTGAGAGCAGCAATCCTAGCGAACTCTCAAAAGCAATAAAAGGCAGGGCTGTAGGAGTCATAATAAAAGACAACGAACTAGAGAAGAGGGTTATAGAAGATGCTTCATCGTACGGGAAACCTATCTTGATTTCAACAAACACCCTGATATCAGACTATACGTCCAGAGCAAGGAACATATATCGTGCAAAAAGACTGCTGGCGTTTTCCATGCGCTCCGGCGCCGATGTGCTTATTGTAACAATGGCACACAACAGAGAATTCCTACTTTCTTATTATCAATTAATGAGCATTGCAAGATTTTTGGGGGCCGGAGATGCATACGCCAAAAAAATGGTGTCAAAACTAGGTGACATTCTGTGATACTCAAAAGAAAATCTCGATACGTTCTAATAGAGTCGTCAAGGAGCATAGACGTTATTTCAAAGCATAGACAGATGCTTGGCATTCTTTCTACGTTTCTTGGAGAGAGTTACTTATACGAATCAAATCCAAGAGTAACAAAGCAGTATGATGGGAACGTATTCATAATGCGGGTAAATAGGGGTACTGAAGACAAGCTCATATTGGGTCTTTCATTCTTAAAGGAATTTGAAGGCGAATCCGTGGGTTTTTACACTATAAAGGTGTCTGGCACCATTCAATCATTGCTCGATTATGCAGATGAAGCATATGGCGCTAAACACAAAATAAACACTAAGAAAGCTTAATATATCTTCTCCTGTCCATAATCTATGAATTCGGTGTTTTTATGAACATAAGCGATTTAAAGGCAGGCTCATCAAATGTTGAGCTCGAAGCAGTAGTCTCAGAGAAAGGAGAACCAAAGGAAGTAATAACCAAGTACGGGAAACGACTTAATGTTGCTAATGCTGTTTTAAAGGACGACACAGGCACTATAGCAATATCTCTTTGGGGTAATGATATATACAACATCAACGTTGGTGATAAGGTAAAGGTAACCAATGGTTATGTTGGAGAATTTAGGGGAACTCCTCAACTTTCAACTGGCAAATATGGGAAGATAGAAGTAATTGAAAAAGGAGAGGGCGCTCCAAAGAAATCCTCTAAAGAGGAATCTGAATACAGCGAAGGCGAAGAAGAAAATTACGAAGAGTAATTATTTTATTGTAATTTCTTCTCCCATCTTCGGGGCATAAGCTTCGTATCCTTCTCCCTGAAGCCATTCCTTAAACGCACTTGTACTTTCTTCGTCTCCGTGAACGCAAACAACTGTTTCTGGATTTGCTCTTTTAACATAATCATGTAAATCTTCCTGTCCCGCGTGCGCTGAAAGATCATAAAAAGCGAAAGGCGTCTTTATGAAAATGCTTTTATCGTCTATTATGAGTGGTTTGTTTTCTAAAAGCCTCCTTCCGTTAGTATTCTCTGCTTGATATCCCGTTAAGAATATCATTGATTTGTTATTCAACTTAGTTATATAATCTAGAACGGGTCCACCACTCAGCATTCCTGCCGTTGTCACTATTATACTGCCTCCATAGAGTGCCCTCCCTCTGTCATTGGCTTTTGTGATTTTTTGAGCTTTTGAAACTGCATCTGAAAGCAGTTTCGGATTATTCAAAAATTCTGGTGTTGACATGACTATGTTGGTGGCTTTTAGCGCCATGCCGTCTATGTACGTGTGATCCATCAATCCATGCTTGTTTAGTATTGCTAGAACCTCCTGGGCTCTTCCAACTGCAAACACTGGGATGAGTGCCGTCCCTCCGTTTTCAGTAACCTCTTTTATGTTGTTTATGAACTGTGCTATTAATGCGTCTCTGTCCGGATGTTCTCTTGTTGCATATGTTGATTCAGTTATTAGTACATCACAATCTATAATCTCGGCTCCGTGATGTAAGGTCTGTTTAGATAATTTAAAATCCCCTGTGTAAGCAACTCTTCTACCTTCCTTATTCTCAATAAGCGTTATTGCACTTCCAGCAATATGGCCTGCATTATGTAGTGTAATTGTGTGCTCTCTAAAATCTATCCCTTCTCCATAAGATCTCATCGAGTAGCTGTTTAAGAAAGTTCTCATATCCTTTTTCCCAAAACCGAGCCTTTCATGTTTTTTCATATTAACCTTTATTGAATCTTCAATGAGGAGTTCAGCTAATTTGTATGTAGGCTCGGTGCCAAAAGCCATCGGCATACCTCTCTTATATAATGCAGGTGCGTATCCACTGTGATCTAAATGTGCATGACTTAAAACAAGCGCATCGACCTTCTTTGGCAACAGAGGGAATTGTGCCTTCCCCTCGAGTTTTATTCCGTAGTCCATCAGTATATTTACTTCATCTTTTAACAAAATCGCAGATCTTCCTACCTCTCCAGCTCCTCCTAAAAATCTAAGTTCCAAAGTATCACATAGGTACTTAAGAAGAAACAAATAAAAGCATGACCCGTCATGGCTGTGTGTAGCCATTATACCAATTGCTTATGAAATCTACGTTTGCAGGGGTCCCCTCATTACCATTTCCAGAGTAATCGTTACCGTTTCCATTTAACGGATACCAACCTACAAGATTCTGAAGATCTATTGGTGCACCTCCTATGCCTTCATGATAAAGTGTTTTTACTGAAGATGAAGTAAGAGTGGTATTGTATATCTGCACGTTTGCCAATGTCCCATTATAGAAATAACTTGTACCTCCCTTCGATCCTATGTTAGATCCAGACAAAAAGCTCCACCCTTCAGTAACCGAAGAAGTCTGCAAAACTCCGTTTATGTATAACGATTCAGGTTGCGATACCCCGCAAGCAAAATACCATTCGTTATTATTAACAGGATTATCTGACATAACTGTCGCTGCTGTTGTGCTGGTATTCGACATAACCATACAAACCGTATTACTATCCGGGCATCCTCCTGCCGTAATGGATAACATCCACAGATGGGTATTTTCACTTCCGGACGTTACAACTCTCTGATCTGCACTAGTGTAAGCTCCAGATTTAAACCATGTGCATACTGTAATGTCCTGATAATCAAATTTATCTAATCCAAGGTTTATGTAGCCTGTTTGTCCGTTGAACTGCGCAACGTACTGCGGCACCTGATTGTTGCAACTTCCTTCAAGATTGCTTACTCCCAGCTGTACGTTTTTTATCACCTGACAGCTACCAGGTGCCGCCTTTGGTGCAAACGTTACGGGATTGAAAACACCGAGAAACGAAAGTGCTCCGAGAACTACGGCAATTATTAGTATGGACCATCCATAAGTCATCAAGTATTCCATTGCACTTTGTGATTTTCTAAACATGGTCACACTCTCATAAATCAAAATCAATAATTATATTTGTTACGCTAGATTCTCCTGAAATGTTTTTAGTTATTCTTGTTGTGGTATAATTCGATTAAATGGCAGAAGAGATAACGTTCATGGATCTGGCCGCTCTAACAAAAATAACAACAAACACACAACTTGAAAAGTTGGGGAGCGCACTCAATTCCAGCATATTCGATGCATCAAACATAGCTGGTTCTCTCAAGCAAAAAGGATTAATAGAATTCACTGCATATTATCCTGGTCCAAACACGATAACAGTAACTGATTCTGGCAAGTCTCTCATATCCGAGGCAGATGCAAAGTCCTCCGAAGCATTCGACGATCTTGACGAAGGCATACTAAAACAACTTTCTGGAGGAAAACGCATTCCTGCAGAACTCCAGAATACACTTAATCTGCGTCCAAAAGATCTTGCGATGAGATTGTATAAACTGACAAAACAAGGATACATAGTTTACGAACTTAAAAATGGTGGCGCAGAGATAATGCTCACTGAAAAAGGTTTTCTAAGTTCTAAAACGGCTACACAACCGCAAGCTGTAAAACCTAACATTCAACAACCTCCATCAGCGACTCCACAATCGATACCTATGCAGCAACAACAACCGAATCAACAACCAACTGCAACAACACAAACGCCGCAACCTTCCACACAGACACCCACACAACAAACGATACCTTACGTTCCATCTCACAATAACAAAAAAAACGGCATAATCGTAGCAATGATAATAGTTATAGTGGTGGTATTTTTGTTATATTACTTCAATGTTTTAAGCAAGGTGTTTTGATCCTAGTAGACTATATGCAAGCAAAATCCACGTTAAAAAAATACGGAATAAAGAGCATCGAAAGCAAGTACGTATCTACACGAAAAGAAGCGCTCGACTTTGCAGGCAAGGATGCCATAGTGCTAAAACTGCTAAGCGAAAAGGCTCTTCACAAGACCAAGGCCGGATTGGTAAAACTGAATTTGAAAAGCGATGAAATAAGTAAGGCATTCGATTATCTTGAAACTAAGGGCAAGCAATTAAAACCATACAAGATAATCGCACAGAAAATGGCGAATTCTGGAATAGAAATAATAATAGGGGCACGCGTAGACAAGCAATTCGGAAAGGTGCTTATGATCGGGCTTGGAGGGATATATGTAGAAACTTTCAAAGATGTCGCACTGCGTATAGTGCCTATAAGCGATTATGATGCATTGAGCATGGTGGACCAGTTGAAATCAAAAAACGTCATAACACACAACGGTTCTTCAACAAAGATGATAACCGAACTTTTAATAAAAACTTCCAAAATGTTTGCCTCTGATAAAAAACTCACAGAACTTGATCTCAACCCTATAATAATAAGAGAAAAAGACTACGATGTAGTTGATATAAGGATGATACAATGAAAGATCTTACACGTATGTTAAACCCTAGAAGCGTGGCCATAATAGGCGCATCACGGGATCCTGAAAAAGTTGGTCACATCATACTACAAAACTACATAAATGCAGGATACTCTGGAAGATTATATCCCGTAAACAAAAATGCCGACACGGTGATGGGACTACAATCTTACTCCAGCATTTCAAAAATAAAAGATTCAATAGATCTGGCAGTGATAGCAGTTCCAGCTCAAATAGTGCCATCGGTACTAGAAGAGTGTGGTAAAGCGGGTGTCAAATCTACTGTGGTGGTGAGTGGTGGATTTGCTGAAGTTGGCAACAAAGAACTGCAAGATCAACTCGCTGAAATAGCGACAAAGTATAATATGCCAACTCTTGGACCAAACTGCCTTGGTGTTATGGATCCCAGATCAAGGATAGATACGCTTTTCCTACCTACATACAAATTAAGCAGACCTCAAATAGGCGGCGTTAGTTTTATGGCACAAAGCGGCGCTGTAGGCAGCACGATACTAGACATGATATCTGGAGAAGGGTTTGGTCTTTCAAAGTTCATATCTTATGGAAATGCTGCTCATGTCAACGAGATTGACATACTAAACTATCTAATGAACGATAAGGACACTAATGTAATAGTTGCTTATATCGAAGGTATAAGTGATGGAAAAGGATTTATAGACATAGCAAAGAAAGTGACAAAAATAAAACCGGTAGTAGTGCTTAAGGCAGGTCGAACTTCTGCCGGTATAGAAGCAGCACATTCTCACACCGCAACACTGGCTGGAGACTACGAAACTCATGAGGCATTGTTCAGACAATTCGGGTTCACTATAGCAAACGATATAAGTGAACTTCTATACTACGCAAAGATCCTAGACTCAGAACCAGAACCTAGCGGAAACAGAATCGCAATAGTTACAAATGGTGGTGGTGCCGGTGTACTCACTGCAGATGCCATTTCTTTATCTCCTAATTTGAAACTTGCAAAACTCGGAAATCAAACTATAAACAAACTCAAGAAATCAATGCCACCACTTGTAAATCTCAGGAACCCTCTCGATCTCGCCGGAGATGCTGACGACAAAAGATACGGCAGCGCCCTCGCTGCAATATCTGAGGATGAAAACATAGATATGGTTATAGTTATAGTGCTATTTCAAACTCCTGGAGCAGATTCTAAAGTCGCATCACAGCTTATCCGTATGAAGGAATCAATAAAAAAACCAATGATAGTTATAAGCATTGGGACATCTTACACTCAAATGCATAAGATAATGATGGAAAGTGCTGGTCTTCCTGTTTACGATTCGCCAACAGCTGCTGCCTCATCACTCGAGGCACTCCTAAAGTATCATATGTATAAAAGAAAAATAGTGTCTTTAGTCTAAGACTGAATCAACAGCCTTGCGCAGTACGTTCTCCTTTTTGTCTTCAGAGCTAAGTATATCAAACAAGGAAATTGGATCGGATAGCGCATAACCACTATCCTTGAGTTTTGAAATAAATACACTCATGCCGAAATCCCTTATTGATATGTTGTTTGAAATTCCTTCCTGTACCTCAACATCTTTCTGGGCTCCGTTATTCAATCTGGATTTTGATACCTCGACTATAATCTCTTTATCATCTTTATGGGGCCTTGATTCGATGTCTATATTCTTGAATCCCTGCTTTAAATCCCCACTAAGTTCAAATCTTATTATGGGATTCTTTTCGAGATCTTTAATCCTAACAATTTCGTTTTCCATTGTCTCGTTTATCTCATTAGGTTCCTTACCGTCTATTTTTAATTTCACATTAAAGAACTTCCTTGATTTTATTTCTTCGAACGAATGGGTAAATCTTCCTGTATCATAAACAAAAAAACCTTTACCTTCTTGCTCTGCATCTTTAAGTTGTGTTAGGACAGTGCTTCCAGGTATTAAAAAATCTTTACCATGACATTTCATTTCTACCTTATTGTGTATGTGCCCATCAACGTATAGGTCAAAGCCTTTCGGAAGTTCTTCAATACGGACAAAATCATTGCTAAAAGGTAACAATTCATAAACCGATTGATGAAACATGAATATATTGAATAAGCCATCAAGTGGTGTCGGGTTAAGTCTGTTCAGAGTCTCCCTGAATCTTTCTTCTGCAACTCCTCCCACCCCATAGATGGCAACTCTTTCTCCATCCTTTTCTATTATTGCTCTCCCTTGGTTAACATTAACAACAAGTCCTGCAAGGGTTAGCAAGTCAACAGGATCCGTATCTCCATCGGCCCGTCTTTCATGGGTTCCTGGTATTGCTATGATCGGTAGTTTAGTATAGGTTTTCCTCAAACCATCGTACTCAACAACACGCGCACTCAAATTTTCCACAGGTAATTCTCTAAAAAGTCCCATCGCCTCTGCTATAACGTCTGGTTTTGGATGTCTAAAATCAAAAATATCCCCAGGTATTATTATGGCGTCTGAAACTTTTGAAGCAGAGACAAGCGCCTCAGAAGCCTGTGCGTAAGCATCACTTCTAAATCGTTCGTAACCTATGTGCATATCTGATATTATAGCAATCTTCATATCTGCACCTTAAGTTGTCTCAGCTTCACTTTCTTTCGCAAGCCCCTTCTCTATAATATCTTTTACTTTGTCTGGTCTATAAATCAGTTTTATCAGTTTTGTATGGCCTCTTATCCCCTTTCCAGATTCATAAGAAGTAACTATGCCCTGCATTTCCAAATCCGATATGAACTTTCTGTACAGTCTTGAACTTTTCACTTCTCTATGTAGGGATTCTGCAACAGAACAATATCTGTTATATATCTCTCCACTCAACATGTAACTATCGCTTCCCTCGTCAAGTCTCTTGTATTTGCTGCCTTGCAAAGACATTATTGCGAGAGCATAAACCACCAGCTTCTGGTTTTCAGGAAGAGTGTTTATCAATTCATAAGCAACTTCTTCTTCAGCATACTTTGCGGCTTCTTCAACATCATTAATACTCACGTGATTTCTGTTTCCTTCCTCTACTATCTCTCCAGCCTTGGATATTATCTTCAAAGCAAGTCTTGCATCGCCACTTTCCTTGGCAGCTATAGCCGCAGCAAGATTTGCTGCGGCGTCGTCTATAACTCCCTTCTTGAATCCTTCTCCTATTCTCTCTTTCAATATCGATGCAAGTTCTGGTGAATTGTAAGGAGGAAAAACCAATTCATTCTCATAAAGCGTGGACAAACTTCTCGGATCAAGAATCTCCTTAAAATTAACCTTATTAGAAACTCCGATAATTGTTATTCCTCCTGATTTAATATCACTATTTGCTCTTGTCAGAGTGTAAATAAGATCGTCAAGATCCCTTACTATGTCCACTTCGTCAAGCACGACTATCAGTATCTTACCATCTTCCTCTATCCAGCTCACCATCTTTTCATAAATGTCAATGACTCCATATCCACGTTTTGCATAAATCGGCATGTGGTCGCTTGCTATTTTATTGAGAACTCTGTATCTCGAGTTGTAGATTCTGCAGTTCACATAAGAGATTCTTGCCTTTATTATCGGCAGTTCCTTAACTCGTTCTATAACCCATCTAACACAGGATGTTTTTCCAGTACCTGTCTTCCCGTATACGAAAACGTTCCTGCCACGCTCTCCTCTTAGTGAGGGTGTCAGCGCTTTTTCAATCTCTGATATTTGTTTATCTCTAAAAAGCAGGCGCTGTGGTATGTAATGCGGAGATAAAACTTCTCTATTTGCAAAAATGTGAGATTCCTTGAATAGCTCGTCAAAATGCCCTTCCATCAGAATAACCTCTTCACAATATTTGCATAATTATCTCTTATACTATGATCTTCTAAAACCGGAACCACTCCTCTGTCACTAAACTCTCCGATCTCCGTCCTGGTCTTAATAGTACCTAACAGCTCACATCCTAAGCTTTTGGAAACTTCTTCTCCTCCAACGGGCTTATCTCCAGACATATTCTCAATAACTCCGAGAACTGCAACCCCAAGCCTTCTTGCCATCATTCCGGATCTTATTGTGTTAACTGCCGATATGTGCTGTGGGGTTGTAACCAAGATAAATCCATCAAGATCCAAAAGTTGTATTATCGACAATGGCGCATCGCTTGTGTTTGGTGGCATGTCTATTATTAAATAGTCTAATTCCCCCCACTCCGAGTTTTCGAGAAATTCGCTTACCATCTTTCCTATCATAGGCCCTCTCCATATTATTGGTTTTTTATTATCATCCACATACATCGCTGTTGATAGTACCTTAACACCGTCCTTTTCAATGGGCACTAACGGATATTCCATATCGATGACATCATTTATTCCAAGGAACATGCATACGTTTGGGCAATCTATGTCAGCATCAAGCAAGCCAACTTTATAACCCATACTGCTAAGGGTAAAAGCTATGTTAACTGAAGTTGTTGTCTTGCCAACACCTCCCTTTGCGCTGAATACGCCTACCTTATGCTTTATTCCTGACAGCTTTTCACGTATTCTTTTCTTTTGTTCTACGACTTTTAGTATTGACGGATGTACAAAGTTAGGTGCACTATTAGTGGATGTTGATTCCATAAAACCGCACCTATAGAATTAACCCTTCAGTCTTAATAACTATTTGGCACACAATGTGAGTACCAGCTACAAAAATCTAAACCAGTAATATGATATTGGCTCGTGGCATGTAACTCGCAAGCTCTTGGCGCGTAATTGAATAACCATTGGCACTCTTTTATAAACTTTGCTTGCAATATACTACCATCTAACTACTCAAATATGGTGTATGTATGTATCCCAATGTTCAAGCATATGATAGGGGCGTAATGTTTAACCCTGACGGAAGGCTCTTTCAGGTAGAATACGCAAAGGAAGCAGTGAGAAAAGGTGCTACTTCAATAGGAATGATAACAAGAGACAGTGTAGTGTTTATAGCGCACAAAAACGTCACAGAACCCCTCGCAATACCTTCAACAATACAAAAGGTGTTTAGGGTTGATGCTCACATAGCTGCTACCTATAGCGGTATGGTTGCCGATGGGTTGCACATAGTTGATGTAGCTAGATCAAGAGCTCAAAATCACAAACTTGTTTATGAAGATACGAAGTCGATAGAGTCACTGTCAAGCGAAATTTCTTCTTACATGATGCAAGCTACACAGTATGGTGGTCTCAGGCCGTATGCAGTATCTCTCCTTCTTGGAGGAATGGATAACGGCCCCAAACTGTTCGAGATAGAACCAGGTGCTTCATTCCTAGGATACAAAGCTGATGCCATAGGCGTTGGAAAGAAAACCGCAACAGACATTCTTGTTAAAGAGTACAAAGATAATCTTGATACAGAAGAAGCAATAACGCTTGGTGTAAAGATTCTGAGAAAAATAGGTGAAGAAAAGCTCAGCGTACAAAATTTGGATATAGGTTACATAAGAGATGGTGAAGACTACCATCTTATGGAGCAGGAGGAGCTGCTTAAATTCTTATGACAGCGCCCCTCATCTGTTGGTTTTTATGTCAAAGACGGTAATAGCAAAATACTCTCATGGTGGAGAAACATTCGAGATACTCGTTGATTCAGATCTAGCATACGATTACATTACTGGAAAAAGAAAGGACCCTATGGCCGCTCTTCAATCCGAAGAAATCTTCAAAGATGTAAACAAGGGGGAAAGGCACAGTCAGGATAAAATAAAGAAAGTTTTTAATACAACCGATATAGTCAAAATAGCTGAAATCATACTCAAACATGGTGAAGTTCCTATAACTACTGAACAAAGAAACAAGCTTGTAATTGAAAAAAGAAAGCAAATAGTGGAAATAATAGCTAGGAACTCCATAGATCCAAGGACCAACGCACCTCACACTGTACAAAGAATAGAGAATGCATTGACAGAAGCGAAGGTCCAAATAGATCCTTTCAAGAGCGCTTCTGAACAGACAGAGCTAATAATCAAGAAGATAAATATGATACTACCCTTAAAGTTCACAACAGAGAAGCTTGAAGCAGAAATACCTGCGCAGTATGCGAACAGGTGTTATGGAATGCTTAAGCAGTACGGTCTGAAGTCTGAAGAATGGCTTTCTAACGGCTCTCTGAAAGTTAAGCTGGAGTTTCCAGCGGGCTTAAAGATTGAATTTTTCGAAAAGATAAACAATCTTACGAAGGGCGAAGCAATAGTCAAAGAAATGGTGTAACATTATGCGAAAAATTGTTGTTCCGGGAGAAATAATCTCGGACAGACCACTAAGAATGGAAGGAAGCATTATAGAAGACGGGAAAACCTGTTCTACTGTTATGGGCGTGTTTGATGATGAAAAAGGGACACTTATTTCTCTAGAGGGTCTTTGGTATCCACGTCCAGGGGAGAAAGTGATAGGGATTATAGACGAAGCAAAGCTCAATACGTACACAGTAAATCTGCAGGCGCCCTACAAAGGCATCATAATATCAAAATATACCGAGGATATAATGGCAAACGGTGACATTGTAGAAGCAATAGTCAAAGATGTTGATAAGACTGGCATGGCGGTTCTCGCCCGAGCAAGAAGGCTTGGGGGTGGAAAAGTGGTTTATATAAAGCCTTCAAAGATTCCAAGAATACTTGGAAAAGGAAACACGATGATCAATCAGATAAGTGATGCCACAAAATCAAGTATAGAAGTTGGAATGAACGGTCTCATATGGGTAAAAGGCGGAAGAATTGATCTTGTGCTAGAAGCACTTGTGAAAATACAGGAAGAAGCTCACATATCTGGACTAACGGAAAGAGTCGGATCGATGCTCAAAGAAAAAACACAGTGAGGAAGATGGACAAAGTAGAATTAATGATTGATGGAAAAAGAATTGACGGAAGGACTGCGGATCAACTAAGACCTATAAGCATAGTTGCAAATCCTATAAGGAATGCTGCTGGATCTGCGTACATAGAATGGGGTGCAAATAAAATATTTGCTGCTGTTTATGGGCCAAAGGAAGCTTTGCCAAAACACACTTCAGATCCTGAGAAAGCAGTTATAAAGTGTAGATACACTATGGCTCCTTTCTCTTCTGTAGAAGAACACGGGAAACCAGGCATGAACAGGCGCGCAATCGAAATCTCAAAAGTTACTGCTGAGGTTTTTGAAAATGTCATACTTCTGAATAAGTTTCCTGGAAGTGAAATAGACATATATATAGAAGTCATGCAAAGTGATGGTGGAACGAGGGCTGCAGGAATAACCTGTGCTGCAGTGGCTTTGGCCGCGTCTGGCATACCCATGCGCGATTTGCCTTATGCCGTTTCTGCAGGCAAGGTTGGTGATACGGTAATCCTGGATCTTAACAAGATAGAAGACAATTATTCAGATGCCGATGTACCTGTTGCAATATGTCCTAGAAAAAAAGAAGTATCACTTCTTCAGATGGACGGCAACCTTACTAAGGATGAGTTTGACACAGCTTTAAATATGATAATAAACTCGGGCAGTTACATCTCACAGTTGCAGATAGACGCTCTGAAGAAGCCATACGAAAAAATAGAAGAGAGGTACTTATAATGTATACAAAAATAATAACTGAAGAATACATACGCGAAAGGCTAAAAAATGGACTGAGAGACGATAGCAGGAGTCCGTTCACATACAGAAACATAACTATCAAAACAGGAAATATGCCAAATGCGGAAGGATCTGCAGAAGTAACTTTGGGTAATACCACTGTAATAGCTGGAGTTAAGGTGGATGTTGGAACTCCACTCAAAGATAAACCCGAAGAAGGCAGTATAATTACATCAGCTGAATTATCCCCTATGGCATCAGATAAATATGAGCCAGGCCCACCAACTCCCGAAGCTATAGAGATATCCCGTGTAATTGATCGTGGTATAAGGGCGGCAAACGTTGTTGACACCAAGAGCCTTTACATAAACGAAGAGAAGGTGTGGAATGCTTACATAGACATATACGCTGTAAATTACGATGGCAATATATTTGATGCTGGCACGCTGGCGGCTATCGCTGCATTGTCAACTTCAAAGATGCCACGCTTTGAAGACGAGAAGGTTGTAAGAGAAAACATGGGCAAACTTAAAATAAATGCCATCTCAACATCATGCACGTTCGCAAAGGTTGCAGGCCACATACTATTGGATCCTGATGGAAACGAAGAGGCATTTTCAAATGTCAGATTAACAATAGCAAATGATGAAAAGTATATACGGGCCATGCAAAAGGGACTAGGGGGATCCTTCACACCAAAGGAACTAGACCAGATGATAGACATGACATTTAATAAATCAGCAGAACTAAGAAGTAGTATAAAGCATGCTATAGGTGATTGATTGGCAAACAAGAGTATAAGGTATGGAGTTAATCTTCGCAAAAGGGAACGTACAATAATAGCGCAGAAGAACACAAAGTACAAGTGTGATCTTTGCGGAAAGAATTCTGTAAGAAGGGTTAGCACTGGAATATGGCACTGCAAATATTGCAACGCAACATTTGCCGGTGGTGCGTACTCGCTCAAAACTTCTGCCGGAGAGAGCGTAGCGAGGATACTTGGCGGAAGAGCATAATATAATAATATGCTATACTCATACTATCTAAGTGTTTAAAATGGTAAGAATAACGTATTCTCCTGCGGAAGAACTTGTTGTTCATGAAGCTGTTTCTATGGACAAGGATGATCTGCTTAGAGAACGTGTTACGCCTGCAGGAACAATGCCTCTTTATTGGTGCAACGGTATACTGTTTAGTTTTTCATCACTTCCAATGACTGATGACATAGTAAAAGATTATCTCAGAGGGAAGATCCACTGGCTCGAAGTACATTTTGCCAAGGAGGATAAATACAATCCCATACTTACTCTTAATGATGAACAGTACAAAGCTACTATGAACATAAGGGTAATCGACACAAGCAACTCTGCACTTCATAAGGAGTTTGCAAAATGGTTAAAAACTACATTGAAGAAGTGATAATATGGGCTACATGTGTGCACATTGTAAAAAGGAGATAAAGGTTCCGGAAAAGAATTCAACAAGATGTCCTTACTGCGGATATCGTGTACTTGCAAAAAAAAGATCCTCACTTGCTAAAGAGGTATCTACAAAGTAATCATTCCGTACCAATTCCGACTACAATGGTTTCAGAAACTTTTCTAACCCTACTGTAAGCGACACTATTTTTTTGAATATCTTTCCGAGGGTTGTTGCTTCTCATTAGCTGTTCCATGTCAGTAACTAAGAGGTGCGATACTTCGCCTTCTTCCAGATTCAACATAACTCCTTTTACTTTGCCGAGTATCTTTCCATCATTTGATATTATCGTCTTACCATACAATTCTGATATGCTCATTACCAAAAAATCACTTCACACTGATTCTGCTAATCTTCTTGGAAGCGAAGATTCTTATTATATTGTCATTTAACGTATTTATGAAAAGTT
Source organism: Microcaldota archaeon (assembly GCA_021810455.1). Classification (GTDB taxonomy): domain Archaea; phylum Micrarchaeota; class Micrarchaeia; order Micrarchaeales; family CABMGC01; genus JAJZIU01. The sequence continues at coordinate 11,059 of JAJZIU010000001.1, read as the reverse complement.
TTTCGTTATCTTCCCTCATTTTTATTTCATCATTTTCAAATAGGCCTCTATTCTCATCAACAAGTTTTTTAAGATACGTATCACTAAGTGAATAATACCTTTTACCACAAGATCCACATCTAAAAATTGGTACTACAGGGATTTCCCCCACCAGGCTTATATCTACCAGATCAAGTTCCCTGTAAACCTCGTTTCTGTTGCAATTTGTACATAAAACTTTCAATCTTACTTTTTCGCAACTCGGAGTTTCCTTGACCAAAATACTATGTACGGTGCAATAAGATAAAACATATCTTTTCAAAATAGACTCCGGATCTCCATATTTTGTATACACTTGATTTATCGGCTCTCCTTTTTCATCAAATTCAGTAATGAGTATACCTTTTGCGGTTTTTTCACACGTGCAAAAATAGTATTCATCCTTATCTGCATGTTTATGCAATGCTGTTTTGTATCTTACACCACACTTATATACTTCAAGAGTTTCCATCAGAACCCTTTATTATGTAATCCAGAATATCTTCACGTGTTACTTTCAGTCTACTTTCCTTCTTAGCATTGAAAACTGCATATTCTGAAATCTCCCTGGCTTTATCCTCGAGAATTTTTGCAACTTCCTCTGCACCTTCCTCTGTTATATTAACTCCAAAACTTTCCCTGAGCATCTTTTTTATATAAGAACTGGGTATTCTGGCCATCGAATCAGTACTAAAGATCCTCATCATACGCAAGTCAGAGGCAATGTCTCATCACTCATAAGGAATCTCAATGCAATTATATAAATCTTTATCGACTTGTGGAAAAGTTATTAAAACTGGACGCTTTAAATTACTCTGTGATTTATATGATGGAACTCACAGACTCAAACTTTGAACAGGAAGTAATAAACTCCAAGGTACCTGTCGTGGTCGACTTCTGGGCCCCATGGTGTGGTCCATGCAGAATATTCAGTCCTATAGTGGATGAAGTTTCAAAGGAACTGGAAGGAAAAGCCAAATTCGCGAAGATGAACACTGATGACAATCCTCAAACCGCATCAAAATACAACATAATGAGCATACCTACCGCTCTCCTTTTTGATCACGGCAAGGTTAGGGCAACTTCCGTAGGCGCAGTTCCAAAAGAGAGCTTTAAGAAGTGGCTTAACCAAAATCTGTAATCTGGTTAAATGACAATAGCAACGCCTCGAGGAACTAGAGACTATGGCCCTAGCGAGACGATTTTCTTAAAGAGTCTTATCGCCACCACTGAAGACATCTTCAAGCGTTTCGGATTTTATCCGATAGAGACTCCAAGCATAGAAAATATGGAAACCTTAAGCGCAAAAGCGTACGGTGAAGAATCTACAAAAGAACTCTACGTAATCGAAGGCGGAGAAGAAGGTTTGAGATATGATTTTACCGTTCCTCTAGCAAGATATGTATCTATGAACAAGGATATTCGCCTACCATTCAAACGCTATTACATAGGAAATGCTTGGAGAAAAGATGAACCACAAAGACTTAGGTATCGTGAGTTCATGCAGGCGGATGTCGATATAATAGGCAGCAACGAGCCGATAAGTGATGCAGAAGTCATAGCCACCGCGGCTATGGCTATTGAAAAATTGGGCCTGGTACAATATGTAATAAGAATAAACAGCAGGATACTACTCGATGCCTTGCTCGCATTTTTCAAGATACCTGGAGAAAAACATCAAAAGGCAATAAGGTCGATAGACAAGCTTGACAAAATAGGCGTGTCTGGTGTAATAGAAGAAATGAAGTCAAATGAAATAGACCAACAAAATTCTGAGAAAATTATAAACTTCATACTCGAAAAATCTTCGAATGCAGAGATCTTATCAAAACTGAACACAAACATCCCTGATACAAAACCCGAACTCGACAGAATAAACAAGATTCTAGATTTACTGTCTGTATACAATCTGAATGGTACCATACAACTTGATCTGTCTCTTGCGAGAGGCCTTGACTATTACACGAGCACCGTATGTGAGTTCGTAGCTTACGAAGGGGAAAAGAGACTCCCATCTCTTGGCGGCGGGGGAAGATACGATAACCTCATAGGCATATACTCTAAAAAGGAGACTCCTGCTGTTGGTATGTCTCTTGGCATCGGCAGAATATTCAACCTACTATACCAAAGCGATAAACAGAAAACATATGCTGATGTATATGTGACATACATAAACGAAGAAAACATGAAGTACGCTATGACTGTAGCAAATAGGATAAGGGCATCTGGGGTGTACGTTGATTTCGAAGTAACAAAAAGAAATCTTTCTAAGCAATTAGAGCACTCTAGCAGCCTAGGTGTGACCTACACTATCATAATAGGCAAACAGGAAATGGAACAAAATATGGTAAAGATAAGGAATATGTATAGTGGAGAGGAAAGAATGGCAACTGTCGAAGAAGCTTTAAGTATTATAAAAGGTGAATAAGATGCCAAAATCTCAGGTAGAAGAACTCACTGATAAAACCATCTCGCAGGGCGGTCTGCTTGCAAAAATGTATTTTGATATGCAGAGTGAAAACAAAGATGATCTGCAACCGTTGATGACAGATCTAATAAATAACAGATTGCTGAAAAGCAACGGAGTTGTATACTGTTTTGGAAGCATAGATGAACCAATAAAAGTAGACAATTTGTATTCTACAAACGCTGTGGTAACTATACTTGCTAAAAATCTTGCATCATTAATAAATCTCGCATTCACGTTCATACCTGCCGGTGTAGAAATATTAAAACCGGAAAAGGAGTACGTGTTAAAGCATAGTGATCTGCAGTCTATACTATTAGACATAACCCAGATATCTGTCACTTACTCAAATTACATACTAAGTAAAGTATTAAACAAAGAGGATTACGATAAGGTGCTCAAAGATATGCAAAATAGGGAGGAGCTCGGCAAGAAACTTCTAAAAAAGGATGGCGTATCTTAAACGAACAAGCGCCAGTAATCTAGCCTGGTAGGATTCGAGCTTCCCATTTCAACGGAAAAAGCTCGCTGCCCGGGTTCAAATCCCGGCTGGCGCAATATAGAAATGTGATAAAATGCAAAAAATAAAAGGCACAGTTGTTTCGGGAAATAAAGAGGGTGCTTACTATGTTATGTTAGATGGCTATAAGATTCAATTCAAAGATAAACTTGGCATAACTCCGTATCCTGGCACACTGAACATAAAATTAAATAGTTCGGAAATAAAAAAACTAAATAACATTGACGATTCAAAATCAATAGCCATAAACGGTTTCGAGCATAACGGCAAGATTCTAGGTGATGTACTTTCATACAAAGTATCATTTTATGGGAACAAATGTGCTGCACTTATGCCTAACAGATCATCGCATAAGGAAGAGATAGAACTCATCTCTGGTATTTGTCTTAGAGACTCACTGCATTTAACCGATGGTCAGATTGTTGAAGTTGACTTTTTATGATATTTTTCTATAATCAGAAACACAAGTGTCATCACTGCTAATGCAACTAACGACCACTCAAGGTCGTTTATACCCAATGATAATTCTGATATTGCAAGTCCGAAAAATGCGATCAATGCAACTAACATCCCATACTTGACTCTGTATCTCGGGCTGTATCCCTGACTTCTTCTTAGTTTTATATAAGATGCTATGTCTATTACGCGTGGCAATCCTGTACCTATTATTGCACCTATTATAACATACTGATAATAGTATGATGGAAGCGCTGAAAGCACCATCGGTATGAACAAAGACAATAATGTTGCATATACCGGTATGGACTTGTTGTTAAGTACACCAACATTTTTAGGAACGAATTTCAGTTTTCCAAGAGCCATCAGGATCCTCGCATTAGACATTATCATAACAATCATTACGGCTACTATGGCAAGCAATGCTGCGAACTGAAAAGCTAATAACAGAAAGTGATTACCCAATAGTGTTACAAGACCCAGTACAGGGTAGTAATAAAAAGTATTTTCCAGTTGTTTTTGGTTAAGGTTCATGTACGTTGCCATCACTAAGAGCGAATAAAGCACTGTTACAACAAGCAAAGAGTATATTATTGCCTTAGGCATACTTTTCATATCCTTTGTTTCTTCGGGAACTGTTATCACTGCAGTCCACGAGCCATATGCCAATATAGCTATCGGTACGGCGTATAATATACCGCTTATACCTGAACTACCTCCGAAGAACGGTACCATATTCATTATGCTTCCGTTGTGGAAACCAAGAATTATGACCAAAGCAAAAATAACCATGAAAACAAGGCTCATAAGAAGATTCACCCTGCTTGTTATCTTAGCTCCAAGGAGGTTTATTACACCTGCGAATATCAAAGAAACTTCTGCTATCACAAATGAACCAAATGTTCCAGTTGCAAAAACCGGACTTATGTAACTACCTAGTATTATTGCAGATATCACTATTCCAAAAAGAGTTCCTATGTAATATCCTGTTCCTTCAAGAAATGCCAAATATCTAGAAATGCGATTTTTCCCAAACGCTTCGTAAGGAAATGTTACTATAGCACCCGAGCTTGGAAAAGCAGTTACCATTTCGGCATAAATCAGTGCCATAAATATGGAAAACACACCTGCCAATATCCATGAAAAAATAGACGATGAACCTGCATACTGATAAGTTGATGATGCAAAAGTAAGTATGGCTACGCCTACCATTCCCCCTACGCTTAACCAAAACAAATCCCAAAAACCGAGTATTTTTTTAAAGTGCAGATTAAAACCTATTCAAAATTTGTGAAAGTGGAATGTTTCCTAAATTCTTCATGAGTCTTTACAAAATGAAGTACGTAAGTGCAAGCTGGTTTTACTAGGAATCCGTTTTTTATTGCAAATGTAAAAGCCTCTCTTGTCAAAACCTCTGCAAGTCCCTTGCCTCTTTCCTCTTCTGGAACAAATGTGTGATACATAACCATTACCTTTTCCTCCATCTTATAAAGCAACTCCGCATCTCCGTGTGGTGTTTCTAAATAAAACCTATTTTCACCATGTTTTATTTCCATGTGGCCATACCTCTGAAAACAACATACCTATAGAATTACTCGGCATATCCATGTCACCATATTTCGCAAGGAATTTTTCAATTCCAAGCAATTTTACCACTTTTATTGCCATACTGAATCCTACTTTATCTAACTTAGAATACATCGCACTTACTGTGTTGTGTATCCTTGTATCCAAACCATATCTACTCGAGTAAATTCTTGAATATTCATACAACGGCATTCCAGATTCAAAATGTTTCTTTATCACATCTGCTAAAATAATCGCAGCGTTTCCCCCAAAAATAATACCCCCTCCTGTGGAAGGCTTGACCTGCCCTGCAGCGTCTCCAACGAGCATCACTTTTTTTTCACCGTTTACTATTTTTTCCCTTAAAGATAGGGGTATCATGCTTGCTCCCTCTGCTATTACCTTGCCTCTTCCTATAACATCCGAAACCCTTTTGTCTTTAACAAACATATCGAATGCACGTTTACTATTTCCTCCTATAGTTCCGATGCCTACCTCCAAAACCTCTTTTGAATTTGGACACATCCAGCCAAACAATCCATTTGCAATCCTGCTGTTAAAAATTATATCCACACTTTTTGCATCATCAACGTTCACTTCAAATTCTGCCTTGTAAGTATTTACATACCGCTTTATGCTACCCATATTAAAATGCATTGCAACTGAAGACACCGCTCCATCCGCACCTACTAAGATGTCATAATCTCCAACAATATCGTGATCCGCTCTTACTCCGGTGTTTACAATTGCACCATTGTCAATTGCTTCATACATGCATATTTCGTTAAGTACTTTTCTGTCAAGCACGTGAGCTTTTGGCTTATTAGCAATTATCTCAAGAGTTTCTTTCCCAGTATGGATTCTTGCTCCATACAGTGTGTTTGTTACTGCTTTTTTATATCCTATTTCTAAAGCATCAAGTCCTTTTATTGAAAGTATACCTGACGCTCTGTTTGGAGTTCCGGGTACTTTTTTCTGGTCATAAACAATTGTTGATATTCCAAATCTAGAGATACGCTTTGCAGCAATAAGTCCAGCAGTGCCTGCTCCTATAATCACTACTTTATTTTTCAATGATTCACCAGAAGTTTTGTCTTCTTAATGTGTAACACTTCTCTGTAAAATGCATACGGATAGCTTTGCAAATGAATCTCCTACTAAGATTTAATAAGCTTGTGCAACCATACGTTATAATCTGAACCATTATAAGCTACTCTGTGGTGTTTTATGTCTCTGGCTCCTATAATAATAGGTCTATTATCAATAGTACTTCCAGGATTCTTTCTTTCATTGGCACTACTGAGAAAAACCGGAATGGGATTATTTGAAATATCCGCAATAGGTTTCCTTTTCGGTTTGATTTTTCCTCCATCAATGACGTGGGCCGAGGGATACTTGATACAATACATACACGCATTTTCATTCTCTGCAAATCTGTATATTGCAAACGTGGTAATCTTAACAATACTTGGAATAGTTCTTTCAGTGTGGCAGAAAGCCCTCACCATCGATGATTTTAAAGGTATAGTATCAAGGTCAAAAAACATAAAAAAGAACAATGACAACTACAAAGAAAATCTTGCAGAAATAAGATCAAACATATCCCATTTGAATATCGATTTAAAAATGGTCCGTCTCCACGAGGGTGAAGAAGCAGACCTTTCCAAAAAACACGCAGAAGAAATCAGAATTCTTAAAGAAAAAGGTGCAGGAAGAGAGGAACTTCAGAGTGTTGAAGAGATTCATAAAAAAGAAGAAAAGAAACTTCTAGAAATGCATGAACGTGAGGAAAGGATCCTTATACACGACGATGGAAGAAAAATCGACACTACCAACAAAACTCAAATGAAACTTGTGTGGGTACTTCTTTTCTCCTTAATGATCGTTGCCTTTGCATCAAGAATCGTAAATCTTTCGGTGTCTCCAAAATTTTTCGAATTCGATCCGTACTTCGACATGATGAGCACGCAGTGGATATTAACCTACGGCTATCAACCAGCTCATGATCATTCCGCATGGCCCATACTACAACAAGGTAGTAATCACAGAATTCAGCCCATAGTGCCGTATCTCGAAGCTTTCTGGTATCAGCTAGAAACTAATAATAAAAATTCGATAAATATCTCTCTTCTTAGCAAGGTAAGCGGTGTTTACCCGCCACTTATGGCAGCACTTCTGGTATTCGTTGTATTCATGTTTGTTTACCACGAGTATGGTTCTTTTGAAGGCCTTATAGCAGCTGCACTTACGACTTTCATGCCCGTATTGATAACCACGTTTATAGCCGGAGAGCAACTTCTGGAACCATGGGGAATAATGACTCTATTCTTCTTTTTCGCAGCCTACCTGCTTGCTGTTAAGAACCCAAAAGAGAAACGATACGCCATACTCGCAGGCCTCGCATTCGTATCGACATTTTTAGGAGCTCATTACTACACTGTTGATACCGGTATACTGGCACTTTATATAATGGTGCAAGGGATCATATCCGTACTAAAAAGAAAAGGCATGATGGATTTTTACAAGATGAATCTAATAGTACTTATAACAATCACAATCTTTTATGCGCTGTATGATCCTTATGGCGGATCTCTAACAAATAGGATTCCGGCGTTTCTCGGAATACCTACGATAATAGCGTTCCCTCTATTTGCATTGATAGTAGTTGCCATTTTCGAACAGCTCCCTATTCTGTTAAACAAAAGAGGCTTTATCGGCACGCCAAAACGCTCACATTACATCACATGGCTTGCCATTCTGGTAATAGCGATGTCTCTTGTAATATTCTTTACACCTATTGGCAAACCTATAAAATCATATATAAACCTCAGTAAAAAATTCACTACGCCTTCCTCTCCGTTGTTTATGACAGTCCAGGAGTACACCCCAACGGGACCTAACTTCAATTTTGGGAGCCAAGGCTTCGGTATAATAGCCGCAAGTATCGGTGGTGTAAATATAATCATGTGGTTGGTCATTGCAGCCTTCGTAATTCTAGAGCTATACGAGATACTATTCAGAGACTCGCAAACAGGCATACTTTCCTTGGTCTTTGTAGGAGTACTTGCCGCAGCAGGTCTAAGCGAGGTCAAGTACTTGCCTCATTTCGGAGTGGCTTATATAATAGCAATAAGCTTGGTAATCGGAGCAGTTTACTCGAGAATCAAAACGAGGAGCGGCACAATGCTCAAATACGCCGCTCTGGCAATAATACTACTTATACTTGTTGGAGAGTCTACTGCTGTAATATACACATTCAAAGCTGCCGGAAATACAAATTGCAATACAATCGCGCAAAATCAAAACGTTATAGGATACAACCTATTCTGTAACAGTCTCACTGACCAATGGCTAAGTGCACTGTCATGGATGAAAGCCAACATAGGGCCTTACGCACCTAGAGTGCTTTCATGGTGGGATTACGGCGACTGGATAAACTGGTTTGGAAATAGCAATGCAGTTATACGCGGTGATAATGCGGTTGCGTCATTTGATTATGCTGTTGCATCGCAATATGTACTCGGTATAAATGATAGTTATGGGCCATCAAGTCTTGCACACTTTATGAATACACAACAAACAAGATACGTAATATTTGACAATCAGCTAACTCCTAAATGGCCTGCACTGGATTTCTTGGCATGTGTAAATATAAATGAAACGAGTCAAGCTTACGCTTTCAGTGTTGGACAAAGTTACGGACTGCCTTATCTAACCGGAACTTCGCAGTGCGAATACACCCACGATCCTGTAGACATAAACGTCCCTATAAATCCAAGTCTTAATGAGATATGTTCATTCTCAAACAGCACAATGACTGCGGTCAAAAGCCTAGTAACAATAGGGGAAACCATTCCAGAACTTTTAAACACGACATACTGCGTAGGCACTACTCCATCAAGCAACGGCATGTATCCTGTTTACAATACAAACGGCACCAACACGAACATAGTGCTGTCTCCGACGTACTATCTGGGAAGCAGATTGTTGCTTCCTAACAGCAAGGAACAGTTTGCAGATTTCATGGCACTGTATCTTCCTAACGGACCTAACGATACGGTAACAAATGCGCCCACATACTTCTATAACTCCAACTACTATCGTGGTTACTTCCTAGGCAAACTCGAGGGTTTCACTCTTGTTTATCCTACAAACTTCACAGGCACAAATCTCAATTCAACACAACAGGTAATGATATACGAACTGAACAACTACACTGGGACCTTGCCTGCAGTAACATCTAAGCCAAGCTGGATGGCCAACAACTACTCTGTTCCTGGCTAAAAGCGAGTATCTAAAAATAATAAAACCAAAATGTAAAATGCTTACATCGTGTTCATATGGCAACAAAACTTCTGATAGTACAGCCCTATCTTAACATAAAAGGCGGTGTCGAACGTGTTATACTCGAAATAGCACGTCACTATGATGCACCTGTTTACACTTTGGAATACAATAAAAACGGTACATTCCCTGAATACAAAAACGTTGACGTAAAAATAATAGGCAAGGACATACCTCTTTCTGATATGCTTCCATATCGCGCATCTCAAGGATTAAGATACGGATACAATTTTTACAACTTGGAACTTAAGGAAGATTACGATGTCATAAATGCCCACATATCTCCTAGTGAATGGATAAGGCACAAAAATGCTAAGGTGTTATGGTACTGCCACACGCCTCCAAGAGAGGTTTACGATCTTTATAAAACCAGAATGCAAACCCGATCTTATAAAGAGAGATTTCTTTATGCTACAATGGCAAAGGCATACAAAATAATAGCTGGAAAAGTTGTCAGACAGATAGAAGACATAGCTACCAACAGCAACACAACCAAAACACGAATTAAAAAATATTTCAATAGGGATGCCACCGTAATAAACCCTGGGATAGATTACAACAAATTTTACAACGAATCAGACAGCAAATACTTCTTATACAACTCGAGGATAGTGGTTAATAAAAGACAGGAATACGTTATAACTGCGTTCAAGAAATTCCTAAGCACTAGAAAAAACAGAGATTATAAACTGGTCCTTGCAGGAATGCTTTCAAAAGATCCAGAACACATAGCATATTACGAGAAACTAAAAAAGATGTCTAAAGGATATCCTGTCACATTCATAACTAACATGTCTGACAACACACTGCGTTCACTCTATGCAAATTCGACAGCTACATTATTTGCTGCAATAAATGAGGATTTCGGATATGTTCCATTGGAAGGCATGGCAAGTTCAAAACCCGTAATAGCCGTAAATGAAGGAGGACCTACTGAAACCATAATGAATGAAAAGACGGGGTTTCTCATCAACTCTCCGGAAGAGATGGCTGATAAAATGAAGTATCTTGTTGAGCACAAGAACTTCTCGGAAAGCATGGGTAAGGAAGGAAGAAAACATGTTTCAAAAAATTACTCGTGGGAAGAATTTTTCAGAAAATTCGACGCAGAACTCAAGAAAGTCAAGACTGGATAACGTATCTTGATATTATCTTTGCGGCTCTTTCAAGGACTATCTTTATATCTTTCGTATTGCTTGCGCCTGTACAAATCAATTTTCCGTTTTTGAAAAGTATTATGACGGCTTTTGGTTCCTTTATTCTAAAGATTGCTCCTGGGAATTGTTCCGGTTCATAATCTACCTCCTTTACTCCTTTAGATAGAGAAAATAGGTCTATATTTGCATTAAGATCTGAACTTACCACGATGTTTTGTATCTTTATCTGCGGTTCTATCTTTTTTGGTATTCCGGAAGTTTTTACTTTTGTTGTGTTTGCCATTGTGTCACTACAAATACGTATGCGAATTGCACGTAAAGGTATTTAAACCTATTTTTACATTAGGCACAGTGGTAAAATACGTCATTAAACGAAAATACGAGTTTAAAACACACAGGCGTGAATAGAGTTTGGGACAAAAGTACCTTCTCTATGCCTTCGCCTTTTTGCGGGTAATTATCACATAGACTCTCTTTCCTAGATACCGTCTCGGTACATCTGCCTTTGCTGACGTTCCTATCGGCGTAACC
>JAJZIU010000013.1 GCA_021810455.1 Microcaldota archaeon | reverse complement strand
GGTCTTCTTTGCAAGGAGTTTTCTGTATTTATAGGCTTCTTCGAAAATAAATGGAGGTACATAAAGCTTTAGCGGGATTGGCGTTCTTGTAAGTAGGACCATGCGTGTAGTGCTGTTCCTTATAAAGGCTGCAAATAGGATATTTGCATCCGCTATTAGGTCCATTCTCTCACTTAGTAAGACCAAGTTTCTTTGCAATACCTGCATTTACCTTTCTTCCTATTTCGATGGTGTCTTTTTCAGTCAGCTTGCTATTCTTAAGTAGCTTGTCCATCTTTTCAAGCAAGAGAAGCTTCTGCATTATCGATTGTCTAGCTACTTCTGACCAGTTTATTTCTGGATGCTCGTCCATTAGTTTCTTCATTTCCTTGGATACTGATAGTGTTAAACTTGTCATTCAATCATCAGTTATATTATAAAGATGAACACATATTTATATCTTACGTTTATTACGTTTAAACTGTATAATATGTTTATGTTTAGTGGTGCAACTGAGGATTTTAGTCTAGCACAAGCTAAGCTTCCAAGCGGAAATCGGGGAGTCCGTGATTTGAACACGGGTCTTGAACTCCCAAAGCTCAAAGCCTACCAAGCTAGCCTAACTCCCCTGATTCATCATTAGCAATAGACTTATCCAACAACTAATTTAAAAACAGAGTGCATGTCTTTACTTCTTCGCTTTTCTTCCTGGAGGCATGGGGACTTTCAGTTTAGGGAAAGATTTTACCAGCATGTTCTGGTTTATGTCAAAATCAAATCCTAGTCCCTGGGTTACACTCCTTAACAGATAAGCATTTGCCATATCAAACAGCTCCTTCTTTCCATTGCATGCTTTGTTTACTGTATCTTTTGTTTCCTTAGAATCCAGCTTCTTAAGAACTTCGGAAAGATTAGAAAAACTTTTTCTCACTCCAGAAGTCAGCGTGCCTGCGTAATCGGAAAGAATCGTAGTGTCTATTCCTAATACTTCAAATGCCTTTTTATCTAGTGTTTGTCTTATGGATGAGATTATAAGTGCTACTTCTTCGCTTTTTGTATCATCCCTGATACTCATCTTTTTTATCACTACCCAGTCTTTGTATCTAGCAGAGAATTCTATAGATTCAAATCCTTCGGCCAAATTACGCACCCATGACGTAATATCCCGCTGCCTTCTCTCGCGCAACTCTTTTTACTACGCCTTTCTGTATAAGTGTAACGAGTGTATTGTTAACCATGCTTTTTGGTCTGTTGCACTTCTTCGCGATATCGTCCGCAGTCTTCTTCTTCTCTTCAGTTGTTGCTCCTATCTCTTTCATAGCTTGAATCACTATGTTTTCTATTGGTGTAAGTTCTGCCATTTAAATCACTTAAAGATCATCCAAGTTACTTCTTGACTCTCTTTTCCTTTCTCTTTGCTCTCATGTACTTGCTTCCGCATTTCCTGCATTTTGAACTGCCGGCCCTGTTTCTAGCCTTGCACTTCCTACATATCCAAATTCTCAATAGTTCCTCGTCAGCCAAGTGAAATTTTCCCATTAGAATCAACTCAAGACAATAGACAGAAAGTTATTTAGCCATGTTATTGCTATAATCCTAAATAATATCTTTTGCGAAAAGGATTATAAGTCTATCTAATGTTGATGTTTTTATGAGCGCATCTATAGAACTCACTGTTGCTGACGCTTTAGTGACAGATTCGGGAAGAAGCATAGCGAGGATAGATTCAAAATCGAGAAAGGCATTAAACGTAGTTTCTGGAGACATAATAGAAATAAAAGGAAAAATAAAAACATCTGCTGCGGTGGTCTGGCAATCTCATCCCAGTGACGAAGGTCTGGGTTTCATAAGAATAGACGGATATCTAAGGCAAAATCTTGGAGTTGGAATCGGAGATAAAATCTTTATTTCAAAAGCCGAAGTCAAAGATGCTGAAAAAGTTGTCATAGCGCCTCCACCAAGCCAAAGGCCTCCTCTCTCACCAGATTTTGCAGACTATGCAAAAAGAAGATTGGAGAACAGACCTCTCACAAAGGGAGATTCCATACCGATACCTATGTTTGGATTGGTATTCAATTTTCTTGTTGTGCAAGTAGTTCCTCATGGCATAGTTAAAATAACAATGGATACGAACCTTGTTGTTAAAGAGGAACCCGTATCAGAATCATTGGTTAGGATAGGTGATGTGCACTATGAAGATATTGGGGGACTTGATGATGCAAAGCAGAAAATCAGGGAAATGGTTGAAATGCCTATAAGATATCCTGAACTTTTCGAAAGACTGGGTATAGAACCTCCGAAAGGTGTTTTGCTTTACGGACCTCCGGGAACTGGAAAAACACTTCTAGCAAAAGCGGTTGCAAACGAGAGTGATGCAAACTTCATTTCCATATCGGGTCCTGAGTTGGTGAGCAAATTCGTGGGAGAAAGTGAGGAAAAACTTCGTGAAATATTCAAAAGTGCAAACGAGAAAGCACCAACGATAATATTCATGGATGAAATAGACGCCATAGCTCCTAAGAGGGAGGAAGCCACAAATGAGGTGGAAAGAAGGATGGTTTCACAATTGCTAACCCTTATGGATGGCATGGCTCCAAGAGGACAGGTAATAATACTTGCAGCAACAAACAGACCTGATGCCATAGATCCTGCGTTAAGAAGACCCGGAAGATTTGATAGAGAAATAGAAATAGGGGTACCGAACAGAACTGCAAGAAAGGTAATACTCCAGATTCATACTAGAAACATGCCTTTGGAAAAAGATGTTAAGATAGATGACCTTGCAGATGTTACTCACGGATACACAGGAGCAGATCTAAATGCGTTAGTGCGCGAAGCTGCAATGGCAACATTGAGGGATCTATTGCCAAAAATAATAGATAAACAATCAATACCTGTTGATATACTTTCAAATCTTACTGTTACAAAGGATCATTTCAATGAAGCTTTAAAGAACATACAGCCTAGCGCTCTAAGGGAGGTCTTTGTGGAAAGACCAAATGTGCACTGGGGCGATATAGGCAATATGGAGAAGGTAAAAGAAGAGATGCGAGAAGCAGTAGAACTTCCATTGAAGAATCCCCAAATATTCGAAAAGATGGGTATAAGACCAATAAAAGGTGCACTTCTTGTCGGCCCACCAGGAACTGGAAAAACACTTCTAGCCAAAGCCATCGCAACAGAAAGGGAAGCAAATTTCATATCCATAAAAGGACCAGAGGTGCTTAGTAAATTCGTTGGAGAAAGCGAGAAAACTGTACGTGAAATTTTTAGAAAGGCGCGCCTCGCATCACCATGCATAATATTCATCGATGAAATAGACGCCATAGCTCATGTCAGAGGCTCTTCAGAAGATTCCAGGGTTACGGAAAGAGTTGTTGATACACTTCTTACGGAAATGGATGGATTGCAGGATCTTAAGAATGTGGTTGTAATGGCAGCAACAAACAGACCTGAAGACATAGATCCTGCACTAATGAGGCCAGGACGTTTTGATAAAATAATAGATATTTCCATGCCTAACGCCGAAGCCAGATTTGAAATATTTAAGGTTCACACTAAACATATGCCTCTATCAAAAGATGTTGATCTGACCGAATTGGCTAACATGACTGATAATTACACTGGAGCTGAGATAGAGAACATATGTCGAGAAGCTGGAATGAATGCGATCAGGGCAAAACACGATGCTATAACGGATGAGGATTTCAGAAAAGCAATAAAAGAAGTAAAACCTGCAATACCCAAAGAACTATCCGATAGAATAAAAAGGTTCAAGGAGGAACCTGAAAGCATGTATAGATAATTAAAGATGATATTATGCAGATTGTATACTCTGATAAGAAGATAGGAAAAACTGCACAGGTTGCTGTAGCTAAAGAAACCGAAGCTATGCTTGTAGGGAAGAGAATGGGGGAAGTAATAGACGGAGCAGTTGCAGGACTCGAAGGATTCAAGTTAAGGATAACCGGACTGAGTGATAATATGGGAGCTCCTTCTAGAATAGAAATAGAAGGAACGAGAAAAGCCAGACCACTGCTGTCCTACGGTGTAGGTATGAGAACTGCAAGACATGGGCACAGGGAAAGACGTCTCATAAGGGGAAACACTGTCAGCTCAGATACCTCCCAAATAAACACGGTAATAGAAGAATATGGCAATAAGAGCCCTGAAGAGATATTTAAAGCAAAGCAGAAGGAAGGGCAATAATCTTTCATATTTGTAGTTAGATAAACATGCAAAAACAGAGTGAATTGAATATAGGTACTTTAGGTCATGTAGACCATGGTAAAACCACACTTGTTTCAGCGATAACCCATCAGTGGACGGATGTCCATAGTGAAAGCGTAAAGAGAAGCATGACTATAAAACTGGGTTACGCTGATGCAACAATAAATAGATGTGGAGACGGAGAAAATGCAACATACACTACTCTGGATAAATGTCCAGATGGAAGTGCTCCTGTGCCGTTTCGGAAAATATCCTTTCTAGACGCACCAGGTCACGAAACTTTGATGGCAACTGCAATAGCTGGTTCGAGTATAATCGACGCTGCACTTTTTGTAATCTCGGCATCAGAACCATGCCCTATGCCTCAAACACGCGAACATTTAATGATAATAAACGCTCTCGGAATAAAGAACGTCATAATCGCGCAGACGAAAGTCGATATAGTCGGAAAAGAACAAGCGGAGAAACATTACAATCAGATAAGAACTTTCATAAAAGACAGTGTGATTTCAAACGCGCCTATAATACCTGTAATGGCTAACAAGAACATAAACATAGATGTTTTACTTGCTGAAATAGCAAAAATAAAAATACCTGACAGGGATGTTAATGCAGACCCTATAATGTATGTTGCCAGATCCTTCGATGTGAATAAACCTGGAACTGGGATAAACAAACTCGTTGGTGGAGTAATAGGCGGATCTATTATAAGGGGTAAGTTCAAGATAGGTGATGAAATAGAAATACGTCCTGGTGTAAATCTTTCCAGAGATAAACAGAAGCGTGAAACTTACGAACCAGTAATAACCACTATAGATGCTCTATCTGCTGGTGATCAACAGTTAGACGAAGCTATGGCTGGCGGACTGATTGCGGTTGGTACAAAGATGGATCCATCATTCACAAAGGCTGATGGGCTTGTCGGTCAGATTGTTGGCAAAGTAGGTAAGTTGCCAGAATCTGTCAATAGTGCAGTACTTAATTATGTATCATTGGAAAGAACTGACATACCGAAACAAGCGTTCAAGAATGACGAACCTCTAATACTCGGCATAGGCACTGGCACTGTTGTTGGATATATTAAAACTGCAAAGAAAAGGTCAATAGAGGTAACTTTCAACAGACCTGTGTGTCTTGACAAAGGAGCAAAGATATCCGTACTTCGTAATTTTTCTCAGAGATGGAGACTGTCAGGATATGGCATGCTTGTATAATTCTTTTGCTATTTTCTCCACATCTTTTACAAATATGTTCCTATTCTTTTTGATGTCAAGTTTGCCATATTTTTTGCTTACTTCGAATCCTGATGCGTGCGGATGCCCTCCTCCGCCAAGTGCATTTGCCAGAATTGAACAATCTGCTCTTATGCTTCTCATGTGGCCTTTCCTATTTTTAGGATTCACATACATGCCTATGTCTGCTCCTGTTTTTTCAATTAGTGCCTGACAAGCCTGTGTTGATTGTACTCCATAAGCAAATCCCACTGCAATATCTCTACCTATTGTTAGGACATCACCTAGCATGTTTTTTATCCTTTCAGTGTTTTCTCTTTCGAATAAATATGCATCATTCTCGAGTTTTTTATTGGTGAAGTTTCCGGAGCTTATTACTTCTACCACTTCCCTCAATTCATCTGTTCTTTTTTTGTAAGGCAACATATTGTACTTTGTAAGCGCAAGTGCGTATATCTTTATCAAGTTCATATACTCCTTGTTTTTTGGTTTAAGATTAAAATCAGAGTAATGGACTATTCTTGCTAGTTTTTTTGCAAATGGGGTGTCAAGATGCAAATACTTCCTTGTTATTTCTGTGGCGCAATACCTGCTGTTTTCTCCAACCGCGGCTATTCTGCACAAATTTGCTACCTCTAAAATGTCTT
The DNA here is from genome assembly GCA_021810455.1 of Microcaldota archaeon. Lineage (GTDB taxonomy): Archaea > Micrarchaeota > Micrarchaeia > Micrarchaeales > CABMGC01 > JAJZIU01. Next base: position 14,161 of record JAJZIU010000013.1, on the reverse strand, counting down.
TTCTGTCCCATACGTGATGGTCAAACCATATCACACTTCCATCCCACTTGTTAATTTCCACTATCATATTCTTGAGGCTCTTAACAAGTTTTTTATTCATTCCTATGTCAGCTACAAAAAGCAGGACTCCATGTCTAATCAACTTTTTAATTTCCGAATAAGCTGATTCTATACTTTCTACTGAGTAATCTGAGAAAAATATATTTTTCAATGGTATGTTGTACTTAATTCTTAAGAAAGATGCACTTGCAACACCATCTATATCACTACTGTGTGATATAACTGCGTAAATACTCATGTTAAAATTAGGTCATAAATAGCTTAAATAGCTTTTCCAGGGTTAGAAGGGTTTGGCCTGCCCTGGCAGGCAGGCCCATTTCACTGTGGAGGTGATATAATGAGTGTATTGGTCGTCTTGCCAGCATCAAATTTGTAATAAACCTTGTGACCTAATTGAAATCTATCGAGTAAACCATCCTTGTACAATTTATTCAGGCGAGCACACGCAGCATTTCTTCCCCTGTACTGCATTATCTCCTTTACTTCATCTGCACATACCATTCCTTTTGTCTGAACAAAATTCACTATTTTCGCATCTATCTCAGAGAGTGGTATCTCTCTACTGTTAGTTTGTTCATAAGGTGCATTATTCTCATAAGAATAAAGATTGTCCAACTCTTTCTCAAGTTTGCCCACCTTGTCTGCGACGCTTGCAAGAATTCTATTCGTCCTTTCTCTTTCCTCTGTCATATACTTCAAAAGAGATGTCAGCGATGCGCTTTCTATTGATGGTTCCTTCCTATCACTCATTTCGGCTATTTCGTGCTTAAGGGCACGGATCTCCTTTGCGAGTTGTTCGGCATCTTCCATCAAAATCCCCTCAATCATGCATCACTCGTGCTTACTCCATGACTCTTACGCGTGTCTATCGCGAAAGAATCACGATTGAATCATATTATGGTGGAAGAAGATATATAAATCTTTCTATAATTCTGGCCTTCTATAGTAATACATTCTAAATTTTCATCAAAGACTCTATACAGTCAATCTCCTGGTTCATAGTTAACAAACCAGAATTTAAAATCGTGTGATACAACGAATAATCTCTATAATCTTTTTCGTACATCTCAATTCCCATCTTTACTTCGTCATTTTCTCTTTTCATTATCACATTCACTATCTCGTCAATGCTCATTCCAATATACTCTGGCCTCGTCGAAACCCTTTCCGCTCTCACTTTCACGTCTGCAGTAAGAAGAATTATGAGGCATGTTTTGTTGTTATATATAGGATATCTGACATCTCCTATAACTTTCCCATTTTCAAATACCCCTTTCGCTATTCTGTCCATCTCCTCATTCTGATCTATTGTAGTTCTAGCCCAAAAATCCTCAAATCTTACGCTTCCTTCTGGATAAATCTCCATCCATTTTGTTCTCCACAACTTACCTATGGAGTATATGGGCCAACCGTACTTCTGGGAAAGCGTTTTTGCCAATGTGGATTTTCCCGCACCAGGAGTTCCAGAAAGTATGATACTTTTATATCTGGTTTCCATTAAAAACACGTCAACACTTCTAAAATTACCTAAATACATTTTTAGATATGTCTGGACAAAATAAAATCATAGAGTGTTAAAACATGGAACAGATAATGATACCTCACAGCCGTGCTGCAAAGCTAGCTTCTATTCTAGATGAGGTAAGAAATGCGGTCGGATGCGAAATCAACATAACCGATAGTAATACCATAGTGATAAACGGAAGCTCTTTTGGAGAGTACAATGCAAAAAACGTTATACTTGCTTTCGGGAGAGGTTTCGATATAAACAAAGCGTACAAACTTCTTCTTGAAGATTACTTTTTCAAGTACATAAGTCTGCGCGATGTGCTCAGGAATGATGCCCAAATCAAGAGGATAAAAGCGAGGATAATCGGCACGGATGGGAAAACTAAAGAGTACATAGAGGAAGTTAGCGGTGCGTATCTGTCAGTCTATGGCGATACAATTGGCATAATAGGTAAAATAGATGAGATTACAATGGCGACAAGTGCACTTCAGGTTTTGATAGAGGGCGGAACACATAAAAAAGCCTACAGGGTAATGGAAGCTGCAAGAAGAAAACTTAGGGAGGTATGATGCAACAGGCTTCAGCAGAATCAATATTCAAAGAATTCAAGGAACACTCAATATCCGAGTTCTTCAGGAAAAACAGCCAGATGCTTGGTTATTCTGGAAAGGTAAGGTCCCTTACAACAATAGTGCATGAGTACGTAACCAACTCGCTTGATGCTTGTGAGGAAGCAGGAATACTTCCGGAAATCTCTGTTTCTATAACTGAAATTTCTGAAAATAAATATCTAATAACTGTATCAGACAATGGTCCTGGTATACCTAGTAAATTAGTTGGAAAGGCTATGGCGACAATACTTGCAGGCACAAAATTCCACAGATATCTACAGCAAAGGGGACAACAAGGAATAGGGGCTGCAGGTTGTACGATGTATTCTCTTATAACTACTGGGAAACCTATCCATGTCAAATCTTCAACTGGAAAGGAAGGTTACGAATGTGATATCTCAATTGACATAAAGACAAACAAACCCATAATGAGCAATCTGGAAAAGCGTACTGAAATAAGTTCCGGAACCGTAATAGAAGGCACTTTCGGAGATATAAAATATGAGGAGAGCGATCATGGTGTTTACGAGTATCTTAAAAGAACAGCCCTTTCAAACCCTCACACTAGTATAAAATTAACTTCTCCTGATGGCAAAGATTATGTATTCATCAGATCTGTAAATGAAATGCCCAAAAGGCCCAAAGAAATAAAACCGCATCCTCTTGGCATAGGTACAAATGACCTTATAGATTTCGCGCATAAAAGTGAAAGCAAAAAACTATCGTCATTTCTTGTTGATACTTTCTCCAGAGTTACTCCTGGAAAGGTGACTGAACTGAAGGAGTTTGCTAAAAATATCGACTTTGAAAAAAATCCTGCAGATTTGACTTGGGAAGAAGCCGAAATCCTTGTAAAATCATTCAAAGAAATCAAATGGGTCGCTCCGGAGATGGATGCCATGTCGACAATCGGAGATAAACAGATAGAAACCGCAATTAAAAACATACTCAATCCGACTTTTGTTAGCGTTGTAGAGAGGAAACCACGTGTATTCAAAGGAGGGATACCATTCGTCGTGGAAGCAGGCATAGCCTATGGGGGTGATGCAGGAAAGAAAACCTCTGCAATAAAGGTTGACGATGAAAAGGTGCAGAATGTTGAAGGTAGTATCTTAAGATTTGCAAACAAAGTGCCAATGCTTTTCGATGCATCAAGCTGTGCCATAACCGAAGCCGCAAAGAGCATACAATGGAAGCGTTACGGTATAACAAACTTTGATGAAGAACCTGTGAGTGTGATGGTTAACATTTCCAGTGTGTATGTACCTTATTCTGGGGTCGGAAAACAAGCTGTAGCTCAGGAAGATGAAATAGTTGAAGAAATAAAACTAGCCTTGATGGATTGTGGCAGAACATTGCAAAGATACATAAGTGGTGTCAAAAACAAGAAAGAACAAGAATCTCGTTACAAAACAATCATGAGATATGTGGATCAACTGTCTTCAGATCTAGCAGAGATAACTGGGAATGAAAGCGAAGACATAAAACACGGACTCATATCCATAATAGAAAATAGGTACAAAGAACTTTTCACCGAACAAACCGATCTTGCATAGCGCACATGTCTCCAAGCAAAGATTTATATAGCAAAAAGACCATACTTATTACAAGAGTGAAAAAGAAGATTCAGATGTGTACATATTTTGAACAGGTCTCTACTTCTTTTGGATTTAAGGTGTTAAGTTGACTTATTTCTCCGAAATGAATCTAAAATCTGAGCTAGTTGAAGCTCTAAAAAGAATAAATTTTATACAACCTACAGATGTACAGGAACAGGTGATACCTGTTGCATTAAGCGGTAGCGATGTTATAGTAAGGGCAAAGACAGGAACTGGAAAAACATGCGCATTTCTTATACCAATAATACAGAAAGGGGCTACGGGAAGAAATCCACAAGCAATAATAATAGTTCCTACCAGGGAACTCGCTCTTCAGATAGACAATGTTGCAAAAAAGATACTTCCTCGCGGTATGGATGGCTTAGTCGTTTACGGTGGTGTATCAATAGATGCACAGATACGCGGTTTGAAGCGTGGTCCTGCACTGGTGATAGGAACTCCGGGCAGAATAATAGATCTTATAAACAGAAACGCATTGGACCTTGAAAGCATCAAATTTCTCGTGTTAGATGAAGCAGACACAATGCTTGATATGGGTTTTATAGATGACATAGAGTTCATAATGTCAACTACTCCTCAAGCCAAGCAGACATTGCTATTCTCTGCAACTATGCCTGAAAAGATACTACGCGTTGCTAAAAAATACATGCAGGATCCTGCGTTTATGAAAATAGGAAAAGACGATGAACTTGTAGTCAACAAGATTAAGCACTACTATGCAGTTTGCGATAATAGGATGAAAGCGGCAACACTGCTTGCATATATAAAACAATACTCTCCAAAGAAAGCAATAGTCTTTGTCGGTACAAAGTATGCCTCAAACGCTATTTATGATACACTTAAAGATAATGGTGTTGATGCAGTCTTAATGCACGGCGGTCTTACGCAATCAAAACGTGAACATTCTCTAAGAATATTCAGGGGAGGCGCAAGATTCTTGATAGCAACTAGTATAGCGGCAAGAGGATTGGATGTAACCGGAGTAACAGACATCATCAATTTTGACATCCCTGAAGACCCTTACGTTTATGTGCATAAGGTCGGTAGGGCAGCAAGAATGGGTACCGATGGGAAAGCATTCACTATAGTAGGAAGGGATCAAACAAACCTCATAAGGGATATCGAATATACTGCTAATATAAAGATGGAAAAGATAGATCTTGATGCTTCTGAGTTTGCTCACATAAGAGCTTTCAAAGGTCAGGATAGGGGCGGACGACAGTTCGGAGGCAATAGCAGATTCGGAAGAGGGAGACGTGATTTCAGATCTTCAAGAGGCAACCAACAGCATGGGCATTATCGAAGATTCAATAGATAAAATTTTCATATCCTGAGTTTAGATATGTTATTAACTATGTTTTTAGGCACTCTATTCTTCCATTTTCCATTATTCCTGATTAATTTTCTTATCGCAGTTGCTGAAAGTTTATTTCTTCTGTACCATGGCGGCGATACTACTGCTATTCCTCTTTCTGTAAATATCTTCCTTACTACATCATTGTGAGAAAAAACAACTTCTATTCCCGGTTCACGCCCAATTATATACCTGAACCATTTTTCATCATCGTTAAAATCCGGTATTTCTATAAATGTCAAATGTCTAAGATTCACGTAACCATAAAGTCCTTTTTTTATTAATCTGATTCTCATCCTTGAAGATAATGGATTTGTTTCTGTGCCTTTTTCTTTAGAACTGCCAATTCCAATTACCATCTTTTCACAAAATGAACAAGCTGATTTTATTGCATGAAGATGTCCTTTGTGAAAAGGTTGGAATCTGCCTACAAATAAACCCAAACCATACTTCTTTTGCAATTCTTTCTTACTTCTAGTCAAAGAGTTCCACCAAGTTCGGGATATCTAAAACAGTATGTGAGATGATCGTTTATCATCCCTGAGGCTTGCATGTGTGCGTAACATATCGTAGAACCTACAAATCTAAATCCTCTTTTTTTCATATCTTTGCTCATTGCGTCAGACTCTCTGCTGCTTGATGGTATTTGTTCAATTCTTTTCCACTTGTTGATCTTTACTCTGTAATCTACAAAATTCCACAAATATTTATCAAAACTGCCAAACTCTTTTTTCACTTCCAAAAATCTCTTTGCGTTTTCTATTGTTGCTTCTATCTTCAGCCTGTTCCGTATTATGCCTTCATCATTCAGAAGTCTTCTGATCTCACTTTTTCCGTACACCGCAACTTTTTCAGGATCGAAATTACAAAAAGCATTTCTATATCCTTCCCTTCTTCTAAGTACTGTGAGCCAACTTAATCCTGCCTGTGCCCCCTCAAGAACCAAAAATTCGAATATTGACTTATCGTCGTGAATTGGAACTCCCCATTCTTCATCATGGTATCTTATGTATAAAGGATCCTTTTCAGCCCACTCGCATCTTCTATGCAGATTGTTGCTCAATCATTCACCATAACTATGTATTATAACATAATCCCTATTATAAACAATGACCCGAACACAACTGCAAATCTTGACGCTATCTCTGCAACGTTGTGCGGTATTCTCTTAGAAGCGATCTTTCCAACCAGCATGTATGCATATGGTGCACTCAATAAGGTTATCACTACATACCTTGAAACCAATCTGTATTGAAACATCGCTATCGCAATAACATAAATTGCTACAATAAGCACATAAAACAGTTTTTTTGCACTCTTTTCACCTATTCTCACAACAAGGGTTTTTACACCTGCATCAGAATCCGCTTTTATATCCCTTATATTGTTTGCTAAAAGTATCATCGCAATAATCATACCTATCGGTATCGAAGCTACCATTGCTATAAAAGAAAATTTTCCGGATTCTACAAAATTAGCTGCAATAGTTATAACGGGACCATAAACGATAAAAACAAACACCTCTCCAAGTCCCAATGATTTTATGCTTCTTCTGCTTGCGGTATAAAAGAACGCTACAGCCGCTCCAAAAATCCCTGCAAATATTATGACAATTCCACGTATCAGTGCTATATACACACCGCACAGTAAAGATACGGTAAACAATATTAAAGAAGCTTTTATCAACTGCTTTTCACTAGCCATTCCTGTTAACAATGGATGTATTCTCTTTACCACTGCAATGTCTGTTAACTTGTCAACTCCATGCCTATAATCAAAAATGTCATTCAATATGTTCGCCAAAAAATTTGCAGAAACAAGGCCAATTGCCATAATGAAGTACAATATGTAATCAAAACTAGAAATATGAAGTATTGCGCCAACTGTGAGGGGGAGTATGTTTATTGGAAATGTCCAGAACTTTGCTATAATCATCCATTTCTTTATAAAATTCATTCCTTACGCCTCCTGTTTGTATCTTTACACTTCAGTATCCAGGTAACATGACAATCCTATAACCTTATCGTACATGTGCAAAATATCAATCCTTGGGCACATTTAATCTGTTTTTCCTAGCCAATATTTTAATGGTATCAAATACGATGACAACTGAAAGCGAGACCATGATCGGTACGATCCACAAACGCAATCCTATTGCTGACACTCCAAAAGCAGAACCAACGGGACCGTATATCATAACCGCTGTTATTACTATTGATGTCACAGAAGCATAAACCAGATATCTATTCGAAAAAAGAGAGACTTCATGTACACCTATTCTGAATGATCTGAAATTGAAAGCGTTTGCTATCTCTAGCATTACCAATGTTAATAATGCTGTAGTTCTAGCAATACTTAGGCTCTGTCCAAAAACGTGTAATACAACATAGAAAACCCCTATAGTCCCACCAGCCATGACGAATCCTGAAACAAACATTAGCATTAACACATGTTTGTCAAGTATGGGTGGATTCTTTCGTGGTTCTGACGCCATGATGTTTTCATAAGAGGGACTCAACCCTAAGGTCATTGCTGGCAAATCATCTGTAACTAAATTCATGAATAATATCTGCAATGCAGTCAATATCAACGGTAGGCCAATTATGATTCCGGTACAGATTATTGCAAGTTCAGCAAAATTGCACGATAACTGATACGTCACAAATTTCCTTATATTAGAGAATATCTTCCTGCCTTCTCTAACTGCCGAAACTATGGTAAAAAAATTATCATCCTTCAGTATTATATCTGATACTTCTCTTGAAACGTCAGTCCCTCTCCTCCCCATCGCTATTCCGACATTCGCTTCCTTGAGTGCAGGAGCGTCATTGACTCCATCACCCGTCATCGCAACAACATCATTCCCAGCCTTGAATGCTTTAACTATCCTCAGTTTGTGGGTTGGTGTTACTCTTGCAAATATTGTTGCATCACCTACTCTCTTTGCAAACTCATCATCAGTTATCTTGTCCAACTCCCTACCGTCTATCATGCGTCCCGAGAGTCCCACTTGTTTTGCCACGGCCATCGCTGTGTTCGGATCATCGCCTGTCACCATCATAACTCTTATTCCTGCGTTTTTGCACATTTCTATGGCTTCCCTAACTTCTTCTCTCGGAGGATCTTCTATACCCACTATTCCCAAAAACGTAAGCTCTCTCTCCAGTTGGTTCTTATCTACATCATCTATTTTTTTGAATGCTAATGCAAGGGTCCTAAATCCTATCGAAGTAAGTTTCCTGTTTGATTCCAGTATTTCTTCACGTTCCTTCTCTCCCAAATATGTTGTTTTATTCTTATGGTTAAAACTTGAACATTTGGATAAAAGTATTTCTGGGGCGCCTTTTGCATAAACGTAATAACCCTCTGGTTCCTCCGATATTACTGACATCGTCTTTCTCTCAGAAGTGAATGGAAGTTCCTCTAGTCTTTCAGATTCGAATCCTTCCTTGAATATGTTCGCTTTTGCAGCTGCTACTAGCAGAGCAGATTCTGTAACTGATCCTATCGTGGTGTACTGATCGCCTTTCTTTCCCAGTTTTATATTGGCATCATTGCAGATCACTGCCGTTTTTAACAACTTTCCTAGAGCAGAAACTAAACTTGTATCAACTACCATACCTTCGCTCACAAATTCCCCATGCGCGTCATTCCCTACTCCTCCCACATCCACTATTTTATCATCAACAAGTATCTTTTTCACTGTCATGATTCCCGTTGTTATTGTGCCTGTTTTATCTGAACATATCACACTCGTCTCTCCCAAGGTTTCCAATATTGACATCTTGTTTACTATTGCATTCTTCCTTGACATTCCATAAGCTCCTGAAGCTAGTGTAATCACTAACACTACCGGTAGACCTTCTGGGAATGCGGATACTGATAAGGCTATAATGACTATGAGCGTCTGTATGATTGTATCTTCTGAGAGTGAGTTTCCCCTAGCTAATATTATTACTCCTGTAAACAAGGAAACTGCAATTGCAACAATAACCATATACTTGGCTATGTGATTAACTTTTTTTTGCAGAGTGGATTCCTTTTTGACAGCAGAGATCATACCTGCTATTTTTCCGAATTCAGTGTTCATTCCTGTATGTATTACTTGCGCTATGCATCTTCCATTAACAACAAAAGTGCCCATAAACAATATATTTTTTTCATCATACTCTTCCCTGTTTTTTACAGGAATTTTCTCCTTCTCCTTCATCTCTCCTGTGAGTATCGATTCATCAACCTTGATGTCACTCTCTTCCAATACTATACAATCAGCAGGTACTCTATCTCCTGTCCTGAGCCTCACTATGTCTCCAGGAACTATCTCATTTTGTTGCACTTCACTTTCCGTCCCATCTCTTATGACTACTGACAATGTCACAATTAGCTTTCTCAACGCCTTTATTGCTTTTTCAGCGTGATACTCCTGTATAAATCCAACAAATACTATTATCGTCAGTATAACTGCTATAACATAGCCCGTAGCTGCATCATTTATAACGAACGAAAGGATCATGGCTCCAAACAATAAGTAAACTATAAAATTCTTTACAATTTGCCTGAGTAATATCTGGATTACAGATGTATGCAGAAGTTCTTTTATCTCATTTGGTCCATACTCCTTCAATCTTTTTGCAGCTTCATCCTGCGATAGACCAACAAAAGCGTGCTTTTTATCCATCAAACTCCCTCATAACAAAAATTCCCAGAGCACTGACAGATATCATTGCAGTTAAAAAAGTTCATATTTACCCTTAATTACATCTTCTGAAAGTTTCCCTATCTTTTCAATATGCCACTCCGAGATCCTTCTTAATCTGTTTTCCATGCTTTTGAATTCTATTGGACTCAATCCCACCTCCATCCTAAAACTTCTCGGTTCGTCTATTCTCCTACCTATCTGTGACACTATTGATACGTTGCACTCTTTTATCTCTGGATATTCACTTACTGCGTCATTTGCTATCTCCATTGCCAAAATGTTGTATATCTTGCCTACATGATTCACGGGATTTTTTCCCGCCACCGCTTCGAGGCTCATGTGCCTGAATGGTGTTATAAGTCCATTAACCCTGTTTCCTCTACCTACACAACCGTCATCTCCAGATTCACAGCTCAATCCTGTTTTGGTCATGTAGATGCTTCCTTCCTTTACATCATCTCCAGTGTTTACTGAAACTTCGACTTCTTTTCCGGTAAGTTTTTTTGCAAATCTTGCTATGTCTTCTCTTACACCTTCTTTCAATTCTGAATAATTCTGCGCATTTTCTATAAACTTAGAAACGAAAGCTATTGCTACTGTAAGTGATATGTCCTGATCTTCACGCAGACCCATGACTTTGATATCCTCTCCAACTGAAGGCGTACCCTTTTTGTAATCTGCAGCGTTGAGATACTTTTCCAATTGAAGTACGAGTCGTTCAGTTTCACTCAATGGCGCAAATCCGATTCCAAATGCTGTGTCGTTTGCTAGTGGCACCCTTTCTTCTATCAGTCTTCGCAATTCTGTACTTCCGCGACTTAGTTTAGAAGTGAATATCACTTCATTTTCAACATCTAAGAATCTCGTCTTATCTTTCAAATATTTTTTTGCTGCATCTATGGCTATTTCATCAACGTTTATCTTTCTACTATTGAGCCTTGTTACTCTGCCTGCAACTATGACTTCTATCTTCTTTGTTATTTTTCCGCCTTTGAATAGAACATTGGCCTCTCCTCCAACTATCAATCCTTTATCTACGTTGTGGTGCAATACACAGCCTTCTGTGTTCAAATATGTTTCACATAACTCATTACTGACTCTCTCGGCTATTCCATCCATCAATGAATCTGGATGGCCTACTCCCTTCCTTTCCACCAACTCCGAATCAAGATCCGAGACTCTTTTTCCTGCAAGTCTCTTTATCCTTGCATTAAGCATTCCACAACCATAACGTACTACAATCTTCTATTTATTTATATTATGTTTCTTCATAAATACTGATTACTTGGAGAAGATTTTCACACCGATCAATGCATGGGAGTCTGTAGGCATAACAAAACATTTCGGAGGTGCAGACGCTACAGAAGAACTCCTCAAATGGGTTGTCATAAGCAAACATTCGAAAGTGCTTGACGTTGGATGTGGGACAGGGTACACGGCGTGTCACATAACAAACAAGTTCGGATGCAGAGTGGCTGGCATAGATACCAGTGCTATACTCTTAAATATGGCAATCAATCGTGCAAAAAAGCTTGGAGTTATTTCAAATGTTTTATTCAAAAAAGCAAACGCAGAACACATACCATTTCCTGATAACACTTTTGACGTAGTCCTATCGGAATCTGTATTGTCATTGTGTGAAAGTAAGAAAATCATAAGCGAAATTCACAGAGTGCTAAAGAAAGACGGTGTATTTCTCAGCAATGAAGTTACCTACATCAAAAAGCCATCAGATAAATTGTCACGATACTTCTCAAAATCCTTGAACATTAACTTGTCTATATTTACGAGAAAAGGCTGGGAATCATTATTCAAAAACTCCGGATTCAAGATACTTAAGTCATCAGCTTATCGTATAAGGTATTCTACTGAAGTCAAAAGTCACTTTAAAGTTGACGCACCTTTAAAGGTTGTCACAGCCTTCGCAAGCGTTTTGTGCGATAAAAAATTCAGAGAAACATATCTTAATCTTGAACTTTTGAAAGGCTGGTCGAAGTTTCTATCCTATGCTGGCTATGGATTGTATGTATGCAAGAAATAATTGCCTATCTTTCTTGTTCAAGTGCCTCTTGCAGCTTTTAAAGCTTTAGACATCCACAACAGATCTTCTACAAAAGCTGCAAGGTGGTCTGGCCCCATGCTTGTCCTAAGAGGTGTAAAAAGTTCTGCATTAGAAATGTCCTTATTATTCAACGCTTTTGCTATGAAATCCCAGCTCATGTGTATCGACTTTTTTATAGGAATCATCTGAAGTTCAATAACTATCTCCCTGAGTTGTTCTATAGCTCTCGCTCCACCTGCACTTCCATAACTCACAAAACCTACGGCTTTCTTTGCCCATTCTGGAGATGTCCAGTCCAGTGCGTTTTTCAATACGCTGGAATAACCATGGTTGTATTCTGGAGAAACTATTATGAAAGCATCTCCTTCATTTATCTTATCAGACCATTTCTGTACCGTTTCATTTGGATACTTTCTGTTCATCATTGATGGAGAAATAGCAGAATCAAAGAACGGCATCGGATAATCCTTCAAATCCAATAGTTCAACATCTACTCCACTCCAGTTTTTAAGCTCATCATTTATCCACTTTGCAGGTCTTTCACAAAATCTTCCCTGTCTTATACTTCCTAATATTATTTTTATCTTTATTTTTTCATCCATACCATCACCGAAAAATATCAAATGAGAGTAGTAAATATTAGTATAAATATATGAACCATACTGGTCCTTCTTTGGAATTTATTTACCTTTTCAGTTCATTTTGGTATGACACTTGCATTTAAATATTTTGCATTATCTATACTTAGGCATCTCTGGATGCAACTCATTGTTAATATCTCAATCTACGTTGATGTAAATGTCACAAACAAAATCGGTACACGAAAACATAATACTTGCAGTAATACTTGTAGCCGTGCTAATGGCAGCAATAGACTCGACAATAGTGTTATTGGCGTTTCCTTCAATAGTGTCATCACTACACTCAAATCTATCCACAATAATCTGGGTAATACTCATATACATGCTAGTAAGTGCCATAGCTACCACACAATTCGGAAAAATAGGTGATATATACGGCAGGGCTAAGATATTCATAGTTGGGCTTCTAGTTTTTACGATTTCATCATTCCTATGCGGCATAGCTCCGACTGACGTATTTCTTATACTATTCAGGGCTTTGCAAGGATTCGGAAGCGCAATGATTTCGGCTACGAGCGGTGCAATAATAGCAGATACTTTTGAAAGACACAGGATAGGTAGGGCATTCGGATTCACTGCTATGGCCTACAATGTAGGTGCTATACTCGGGATAGTTCTCGGTGGTGTCATAACAACATTCATAGGCTGGCAATACATATTTTTCATAAACGTGCCCATAGGGGTTGTGGCCTTGGCTTTAGGCATTAAGTATATATCAGATAAACAGACTTTTGCCGCAAAACTTGATGTTCCAGGTATGGTGACTCTTGCGGTCTCCTTATCATTTTTACTTTACGGGGGCATAGGTTATTCTTCTGTCGGTATAACTACTTTAAATGCCTCACTAATCGTGCTTGGCATACTATTACTTGTGGCATTCTACTTCATAGAGAAAACATCAAAAAATCCCACAGTGCCTCTCGACATGTTTGCAAATAAAATCTTCAAGAACTCTATCTTTGCTGCTCTACTACAAGGTCTTGGTTTCCTCGGTGTGGTTTTCATGCTCATAATGTACTTACAGGGAGTCCGTGGATTCACTCCATTCTACGCTTCTCTTCTGCTAGTTCCTGGATACGTAGTCAGTGGGATACTGGCACCTTATATGGGCAGATTATCAGACAAGCACGGGGCGAGAACCGTTGCAACAGCAGGAATAGCCCTTCAACTGATCGGAGTCGTAGCGTACCTGTTTCTTAATGCTTCTTCATCAGAATACATTGTTATACTGGGATCACTTATCACCGGCATAGGTGGTGCTATGTTCTGGCCTGCAAATAGCAGTGCAGTTATGGCACACGCTGACCAACGTAGGTTTGGAATAGCTTCAGGTCTTTCAAGATTATTCTCTACAATGGGTATGATGGGTAGTTTCATAGTTGTTTTTGTAGTGGCTGCATTCTCTATACCGAGATCTGAAGCTTTCCAGATTTTCGCTGGAACATCAGTCAAACTCATGGGAAGCACAGCCAATGCATTCATTACAGGAATGCGCTTTTCCTTTGTTGCGATGATGTTCATACTGGCTATTGCCGGGATAATTTCTCTTGCTAGAGGGAAAGAAAACAGGTCCGAACATTATCAAAATCAACACAAGCGTGCAAA
>JAJZIU010000012.1 GCA_021810455.1 Microcaldota archaeon | reverse complement strand
CTTCGTTTGGCACGAATTGTGGACCATGTTTAAATCCAAAGAATTCATCGCTATGCATCCACACGTTACTGAACCCGCCTTCGACATTTACTTTTATTTCTTTTAGAACGTTATCCAATTCGTAATAACGCAGAGGCCTAAGTGTAACCTCGCAGAAATCACAGCCTATACCGCAACCACGCATTATTTCGACCATACCCTTTACTGCCGGTTTAACTATGGTCGGAATTTCCTCAAGTTTTGGAAAAGTTCTTTGAGTGAGGCCTTTTGATATGAATTTGTCATCATTTTTGTAGTACCTTTTCATTCTTTCATCATACGAAAAATGTCCTTTGTAAAACATATTCGTGTCTATGGTGTCTAAACTGACTTGTTCGAATAGTTCAGTGACTATATCATCACTTTCGCCTTGAAACAAATAGTCTATTTTGTATTTATCCACCTCCTCGCGTAGTACTGTGAATTCCCAAACTCCGGGTCCACCAACAAGAAGTTTTGCTTTTTTGCCTTCGCGGAGTTTATTTATTTTAGTTAGAAGTTGATCCCATTCGAGCCTTACCCAAGGATCTAAAGCTCCTCCAAAAAGTGCATAATATGACATAGTTACAGGACCTATGCCTAAAGGATCCATCGTAGATATCGCTATAACTTCCGTATCGTCTTTTATGAAATTTTGAAGATAGTCATCTCTAGGTACAGCAACATCTTCTCTTTTATTTTTAGTTAGAAGAGCTGCTTCTATCTTCCTGACAGAGTAAGGAGCGTGTTTTAACTCTCCATTAGGATATGTTGGTCCAAGAGGTCCTTTTAAGAATTTATACACTTGTTTTGGGACTAGATGAGCTGGAGCACACGGCAGAAAATCTAACAAGGGGAAATTTCTATACGGACTTGTTAAAGTTGGATCTGAAACTAACACATATTTGGCCATACCACCAACAGCCAATAATTACCAATACTACCAGAAGGTTAATATAGCCAAGTTATAGAAGCATTTTCAAAAGTAAATTCGTTTTAGCGTTTAACTGACAGGAATAGGTTCAGTTTTTCAATAGTCTTGATGTTTTGTACACGTTCTTTTTTGCTTTCTATATCGAAAAATTCATCCTTCGAAGTACTGTTATTTACAGATGATTTCGTATGTATTTGTTGTTTTTGATTGAACACGGTTATCAGAACGTTTGTAGCATATGAAGGTATTTTGGATACGGTATGACTATTTTGAGTATTGTACGTTAAACCTGATGGATTCGCTAAAACCATGGGTTCGACAAGAGTAGAAATTGAAGATTCTGTTGGCATATCGAATTGTTTAGATGATTTTTCTATTCTAACATAAACTGTTGGCGTTTTTTTCCGCGAGTAGTTAATTAATACAAGTTCATTGATCGGGATAGTACTGGGCAGTTTCCTGTTCGTATTGTTTTGCGTTGTATTGCTAGTTTTAAAAATCGGATTGTTCGAAAATTTAAAATCAGAAGGATGCGGTTGTTTGTACGCAATAAGATTTGGGTAATTTGCCTTGACGATTGAATTGTTTGTGATGTGTGGAAGTTTACCATGATGGATGTGATCGACAAGATTGATGTTTCTACTAAATGTTGTAACATTTTGTATTGACTTAAAGGGCTTGTTTTTTTCTTTTGTGCTTAATGAAGTGTGATTTGAAAAGCTAATTCGGGAATGTTGTGTGGGTACGTCATGATTTTTATAAGAAATTTCTTCAAACCCAAAGCTTATTTTTCTTATAGAGATATGTTTTTGTAAATTTGTAGGAATTTTTAAATTAGACTCTATTGGATCATAAATTAAGTTAAATGAATTAATAGATTCTATATTAGTGGGGTTTTTTATAGAGATTCGAATTAAAGGTTGTATTTCTATTTGAAAATTAGTTGTGATTTGTTCGCATTTTAGGTTTATTTGTGTTGAAAAAACGTATGTTTGTGAAAATTGAACAGCATTTAAATCCGAGTTTTTATTACTACCATATGAAACTATTTCATGTTTGTAATTTCCTACATGTTTTTTTATGTCAGAATGTTGGGATTGTTTTGTAGTTATATTGAATTTTGAGGAAGGTTGGATTGACTGATAAGATACAACCATATTATGATTTTTGTCAATAGTTTCTTTAGATTTCATGGAGATCCAGTCTCCAACACGTTTATTTTCCTGAAATCTTAAATTTACTATTTTCAGTTCACTGTCTAATCGAATACGGACATCATTAAATTTAACAGATTTGTCGTGGCCAGTATTGTTCGTGTTTGTAATTTGTATTGTAAATTGTGTTAAGTTTGTTTTTTTAGTGTTGTGAGAGATTTGTTCATGTTTTATACTCACTTGTATTGATGTTTTATTTGTCAGTAGAATATTAGCTGGTTCAAAATTTAATTTCTGACTACCAATCATTGTGACATTATTTACTTTTGCGTATTTATTTTCAGATTTATTGATGTTTTGCAATAGATTAATTTCTGTTTTGAGACTTTGAAGTTGAATCTCTTTGATAGTAATATTTAATTTATGATTTTTATTAAGAGTTTCCCTCGGTTTTAATGGCGTTTGTATTACCGCATTGTTAATTTGTTTTGTCTGTTGGATGTCCATTCGTATTTTGAGATCTGTTAAATTTGTTATGCCGTTCCTATTGACAGCATACATCGCAGATAGATAAATGTTTGTCTGGATATTATTGAGTTTCGAGATTTTTATTGTCCGTGTGCTAACATTTGTTATCAGAATTGGGAGAGTTTGTTTTTTATATCCGATATTTGTTGTTGATATTGGTGAAATCTCATGTGGAAAATATTTTATTTGTAGATCAAACTTGGTTGGATTATTCAAATTGTAGTTCATATGTGTTTTATTGCTAATGGTAACCACATACGCATGATGAATATCGTTGCTTGGGATTATTTGTTTTGGATTATAGACATGTTTTGGATTGGATAATGGTGCTAAATGTTTAGTTTGTTTGTATTGCTTCGATATCATGCTCGAGATTTTTAATATCGTGTCCAGATCCGTAGTAGGGATGATGTGTTTGTATGAATACAGGATGGCCGTTTCCTGAACTGATGATGATTTATCATGTGTGGTTGTTAATAATAGACCCGTAGAATGGGATTTGCTTACAGGATTATTTGACAATTTTGGATTTGCAGTATTTGAACCTGCAATGGGATTGATGATTTTTGGATTTCTGGCATTTGTTGCAGAAACAATAGATAAGACGTTATATGAATTATTTTTTGATTCGATAAATTTGTTGATTTTAAAATTATCGGTTATGTTTGAATTAGGGTTATAATGTGGGAAGTTATTGATAAATAATATGCGACTTTCCAGATGCAAAATGATGGGTTTTGTGTCAGTTGGGCTTTCTATTAGAACTTCGGGATATTTTTTATTTGTTTTAAGTTTTTGTAGCAGGGCCATTGTTGTCTCGTCATAGTCTTTTGAATTTTTATCTTCAGTTACAAGATATCCTTCTGTGGTAAAACCGGATACGGTTAAAAAAATGAGATTTTCAATGTTGCCTTGTACGCCTAATTGTTGAACAAGAAGATGTTGATTGTCAGATAATAAAGTATAACCGAATGAATTAGGACTGCCATAAGTTCGGACATCCGATTTTTGCGATTCGTAATTTCCGATAACGTACGGCGCATTTTTAGACACGTCTGATCCGATTAGGAAACTGGATATCTCTGCAATCCCACTACTTGGAGAAAATATTCTGACTCCTTTATTTTCAAGGGATTTTATCATGTTTTCTGTTAAAAATCCGCCCCCTATGAATGTGATTTCATCACTGTGAGTGCTCTTTATTTTATTCATAGTCTCCTCAACAAGATGAAGATAGGATTCTCCCATGAAACTAAATGCTATAGCCTTTGCACTTTCGGTTTTTGCCAAGTGCGTTATGATTTCAGGATTAGTAGGTTCAGAAACATATATGACATCGTATCCTGTGTTCCTCATAGATTGCACAAACAGTTTCACACCGCGATCATGGACATCATCATAGGATTTGGATACGATGATTGTGCCATTATGAGAATCGCTATGTATTCCCCTAACAGTATTTTGCCACAAGTCAGTAATATCATTAGTCAGATTATTAGACACTGCTCTATCGATTAGTTCTGCAGGCTTGCCAGTTACCCATATAGCTGACATGAATTCGCTGCGCAATCCAACATCCATCCCATAAACAGAGTCTATAAAACTCGGATTTAGCAACATGTTTGGATTATCTGAATTAGCCAAAGCATAAGATAATTCACTTGCAAGTTTCGGATCCTCCTTTACGAGCGATGCGATTTTTTCAGAAGTTGCCATTTCGCTTGTTAGTGTTGATAAGTTGCCGGTTTGTCCTATCGAATTAAGCCATTCACTTGCGGATTCAGGTCCTATGTTATTTAGAAATCTCACAGAATTGTCTGTAAATAGTTCTCTTGATGCTAGTGCAGATATATTTCCAGTTAGTCTCATTTCATATCCTAAAGCCGTGGCTATGTTAGAATTGAGTTTGTTTAAAGATTCTAGAAATGAACTATCAGTGAATGTTGCGATAGCGTTATTCCATTCTTCAGTGTTCGTGGTTGAAAGACTTATTATCTCATCGGTATGTGTGCTAAGGAAATCCGATATTTTCGCTTTTAGCTCTTTTTCATTTTTAAGTATGTTATCATTCATCTTGCCAGTTATAGACGCCTTGAATTGTCCTGAGGAATCGCAAAGAACCTTGTCCATTGTTTCTCTGAGTTCACATATTGTAGAAGTACGTTCATACGTGCTATCGCGATATCTAGAATTTCCCTTCTCTATAAGGGTAAACAATAATTCTGCACCCATGAACGGATCTATGCCTTTAATCACGCTTGAAATCTTTTCAGAGGGTTTACTGGCAGTTTTTTCTTGTTTGGTTTGACGAACTCGCATGATTAAAGCTTCTGACATGTTATTGCACCACCCAAACACGGACCTCGGTATTGAAAATACCAATGGAAACAGCTGAAAAATGTTCCATCAAACCACAACAGGTTGTATTATAACAAAAACAACCCACAATCCTTAGTATGCTTCACAAATGGTTTATATAAAACTTACCGCGAGTGCTGTACATAGCAATATAAGGTTTGATATAGTTATTACAAAAGCTTTTATGGTATAAGATTTTATTGCATTTTGTCGCAAACGTCTATGATGATTGAGTGAATGCAAATGCTATTAACGATTTGGTATAATGGGTAATCAAGAATTGATACTTCCGATAGGCATACTGGTAGGCATGATTGCCATGATAATAATAGTTTCAATAGCTATAAAAAGAATTGAAAGAAAAATCAATCTTGAAACAAACATGAAAAAGTGATTTATTGACAAAGTATTTTACAGGAATGGGGGATAAAGGTTTCACAAATATACTCGAGGGTAAAAAAATCCCTAAAAGTGATGAAATAATCGATGCTATAGGACAGATAGATGAATTAAATGCCTATATAGGAATTTCCCTCTTGAGTACAAAAGATGATTATATTGATGCAGAATTGAAAAGAATACAGAATGAACTTTTTACGATTGGTACGTTGCTTGCATCAGTAGCAGGTAAAAAATACGTTAAGTTTGATTCGTCTTACTCTGAAAAATTAGAATCATCAATACATTTGATGGAAAAGGATTTGCCGCAACTTAGAAATTTCGTGCTTCCTGGCGGATCTGTCGGATCAGCACATTTGCATTATGCGAGAACTATTGCGAGAAGAGCTGAAAGGAGCGTTTTAATCGCTGCAAAAAAATATGAGGTTGGAGAGAGTGTAATCGCATACCTAAATAGGATTTCTTCATTTCTTTTTGTAGCTGCGCTTTATTTGAATAACAAGCATGGAATCAATGAAGCGAATCCTAAGTACGAGAAAGTTTAGAGTTTATTCAAACTCATTTCCTTGTCCTTCGCGTATTTTTTTAATTTCCCTTATGCCATTTATTTTTAAAACAACGTATAAAGCCGATAGAGCAGCAACTAGAACCACAAGTATATCTATGAATGAAGGTTTTGCAGTTTTGTTATTTTCTTTTTGAGAAGTCACGTTTTGAAGTGAGATGACCGCATGTTCCATCCGTTTGCAATTATTGATTGTTATGGTCTCAGTTCTAAGACTAGAATTTAATGAGTCAAGATACGAAGTAGATGCTTCAGATGCAAGAGGAGATTGGTTCAGAGTAGTCAATGACACTGTCTTGTTGAGATAGTCAGCATACGTATCCCCACTTGGCATTGTACACGTATTTAGTATGTCTAAATTTTCGTAATAATAGGATTTCATCGCATAGGTCATTTGCTGGGCATAGATTATTTTGTTGACAATATTGTTTGAGGTATTAATAAATAAGTTGAATACAGGTGCGGTATTCCTAATCGAATATGCAGCTAGCGATGTGTAATACATGGCGTTTGAGGTTTGAGCGCCATTTAGACTTTTAGTTGCATTATTGATGTAGTGACCGGCAGTGTTTAATTCTGTTGAAAGTGTCGTATTGCACAAGCCGTATATGCTACAAAAATAGTTGTATTTGCTGTACATGATCGAATAGTTTTTGTAAGCGTATTCATAATTTAGAAGTGCAGTTTGCTCGGAGTTATTGGTGTAGTGTTTTATTGTGAAATTTATTGTCTGGTAATAAAATATTTGTGGATATTCTGAAGAGGTAAGCCTAAGGTGTATACCCCTTACCTCAGTCCCATTTCCGGATAATATGGAAATAGGATTCATGGTAACAAAGCAAGTATTAGTTGATGAACTTTCTACAGAGCATTGGTTACCATACATGTCGAAAGGCTGGCTAAAATTATTTAGGTCATTTTGACTCACTGTGAAATTGCCAAGCATAGGATCGTATGGAGCAGATACAAGGAATCCAACAGTAGTCGAATGTCCATCCTGGCAGGAAAGATGTGAGGCATTTAACTGCGTACATGCGCCCACGTAACCACTGAGTATCGGATTCACATTTACGGCATTTGCAAATCCAAAGATAATGACAGGTAGTAGTAACATAATTAATTTCATAAACACACTCTTGAGATTATTCGTACGGGTCACAACCTTATTGCGTAAGTGTTCCTATACACCTTTTTGCCATTTTTAAGTCCGTACAGGGTGTATGACATATTAGGCTTGAGATTGTGAATAGACACAAAACCTGAAGCCAATTTCTTACTGCTTAGATAAATGTTATATCCGTTTGGATCTTCCTCTATCTTTGTAATAAATCCATCGCGTTTGATAAAGTACTTTTCTACATCTTTTATGAATTTTAACATTTTTGAATTGTTGCCTCTCAATTGAAATACAGCCTCGTAGTAGGAACTGGCCTTTCTCGAACACGTGGTACACAGTGTGCTTATATAGTTAAGTGCCATAGGCTTAGTTACCGAAGGGCCATCTATTTCCGAAATGTCAGCCACAACTCGGCTCTCGTTTAGGTCCATTAAATGTACCTTGTAACCACGCAGTTTTTGCTTTAGGAATTTTTCTACTTGAAGCCCGTTAGGTTCTACGAATGCTTCACCGACCCATATCTTGCCGCATCTTTTACATTTCTTTACATCTATGGACGTAGGAAGTTTCGAATCGAGTTTTGATTCGGCACAGTATCTACAAAACTCACCATAAAAAAGTGTCTTATCACTTGTTCTATTACATATAGGACAGTGTTTAGGCATTGTGATGTTCACCGGCAGATAGATGTCTGCTAACTATAGCCCCATAAGCGGGTCGTGTAAGCAATGCGCCAAGCATAGCGCCAAGCATTGTGGAATAAGCAAATCCTATCACATTTGTCAATGATGTAGAAAACGCAAGAGGCAACATTGCTATTATTACGAGTATTGCATCAGCCCACACTATGTAGAAAGCGTGATTGAGTTTGGTTTTGACACTGGATTCCCTTGAACCTACAAGTATTTCGTCGGTTATTATTATCTGTGCATCGACCCCGGTTCCGACAACTGCTATCATTCCTGCAACTGCAGCTAGGTCTATTGACCCTATAAGACCTATCACCGAAGTTATTATGAAAAGTTCAGCCAATGTTGTAAGCAGTATCGGAGCTATTAGGAACAAACGCCTGTATCTTATCACTATCGTTATACTTACCGCAATAGTTGCGAGTAATAATGCAACAGCGCTTATTATTTCAAAATGCTTTCCCAGAGTTGGCGGTAATGTTGTAGGAACCCCGACTATTACCTGAACAGGTAAGGCTCCGCCACTGAGTACACTGACTATTCCCTGTGATTGGTTTTGAGCGTACGCTATTTTTTGATTTAAAGAACCTAGATTTGAAGGAGCCTGTCCGGTTATCACATAGCCCTCATTTATCGTTCCGGTAGTTATGGCACCGCTTAGGGTTGGGGCGTCTAATAGACCAATGGATGGCCACGATTCTACTATCAATGCTTGGGATACATTTCCAATATTTATGAACACTGGAGTCATATTTTCGTTAGAGTTGTAATCCAGTGAATAATTAAGTTTCGTCAAGTTTTCTTTTATAAAAGCAGGAGTTTCGCTAGATAGTATAACATTTTTGTAGGATCCGGATTCTCTCTTGAAGAAGATATAAAGTGTAGGCCAGTTGCTGCTGTTCTGCGCGAGTATCTCCACAGGTATTGTTTGATTTCCCAGTTGTGTCGCGGATTGCATTGCTGCAATCTTATCCTGTGTTGTTCCGGTAGCAGAAGTGCCGAGAAGGGTTGTACCTATAAGCATTATGGAATTGGTTGGTCTGTCTAGAAACATGTATGCAGGTTTGTTGGCTTGTCCATACACTTTTTCAGCAAATGATTTTGCAGCGGTTTGGGTTATGTAGAAATTAACCTGCCAGGATACATTATTACCACTAACCTGATATGATGGTTGCAAGCCACTATTGCCGCCGAGCAGGGCGGAACCATTTAGAACTTCCCGACCATTAACTATTTCTTGAAATACACCCTCCTTCTCTATTATCTGTATAGTGCTATTTACATAAGAGCTTGAGACGTTTGGGATTTGTATGTAGGCTCCTATGTAACTTCCTCCGTCGCCAATTCCTTGTATTGTAGGGTTACTAAGCCCAAATTTTGAAAGCCTCTGTTGAAGTGTTGATTGTAGAGACGTAAATGTTACTGGATTTATAGAATGCTCGAACGTGATAGGTATCTGAGTTCCGCCTATAAAATCCATACCCAGATGTAATCCTTTTGTTGCGTCTGCAGCAAGAAGAAGCAGTACTACTACCAGCACAGCAAGAATCCTGAAATCCTTTACGTAATCCAAGAATGACATTATATCTTATCCTTTCTGTTTTTGTACATGAGAACCAATGAAGCATTGCCCAACCATGTTGTTATTATGTCTCCAAGCAATCCGAATAAGACTACTCCGGCTATCTCGTAATAAGTTGGAACGTATTCGATCATCGAGATAGCGAACAGAACACCGAATGAAACAAGGGCAGTCAATGTCATTGTCAAACCCGTTCGCATTGAAGCGTAAGCTCTATCTGAAGGAGTTCCTTCATGGCGTTTCAGTATCCTTACCGAAGTTAATACGTCAGTGTCTATAGAGTATCCCAACAACATGAGAAGTCCGCCGATGCTGGTTATCCCAAGAGGTATGCCGAATAGCCCCATAGCGCCAAGAGCTATTATTATATCATTGGCTGCCCCAAAGACAACTGCGAATGCGGGTACAGGAGACCTGAATATAAAAAATACAACAATGGAAATTATGATGAATGCTATTATTATCACATTGCGCAGTTGTCCTAAAAAGAACTTCCCTAGAGTAGGGGACAATTGCTGATACGAGTAAGAGGTAAATCCGACAAGTTTGCTCAATGCGCCCATAACGTTCTGCTTGTATAAATTGCTTGCCTGAGAATATGCTGCATTGGCAACATTGGACATGTTTACAACATCTCCGTTTTTATAAGAATTGTTTATTTTGAATGTAGAAAGTGAGGACAATTCATTGTTTAATGAATTTGACATTCCTACCATAGACGCATTGGTTCTTTTGTTTACAGCGGAAAGCCTCTGCTCTAGAAGAGTAGTGTTACCCCTGCTGTTCTGAAGAGCTACAGTTATGTTAGTTGCATTTAGTATGTCATTCGTGTAGTTGTTTTTGTACGTGTAAAAATCCAAAAGATAAGACTCGGCATTTGAAAGGCTTTCATTAGTAGGTATTGTTATCTGGACTCCTCCTGGAGCTTTTTGTATGCTAACTCCGTGCAAATGTAGAACATTTTCTATTTCGGAAGATAGTTGTTGTGAACTTATACTTGAATTAGTTTGAAGGACTATACTCACACCACCGCTTAGTGAAGAGTCAAGGACAATATGAGAAGACATGTAAGCTCCTAAAATCATAAGGAGTATTGGAAGCAGTACGTAGTACTTAACATGTTTACTTTTGTATATGTTCGGTATGCTGACCATGATTATCGTTTAACTAAGTGTATAGAGACAATATAAGATGCCAGATAAGCTATATAAAGAATGCCCTTATGATAGCGAGAGGTAAGAGTTTTATTATGCTTTTATCTTTAGCTTCCTACCCATTGATGACAGCTTATAGCATCTTTTAGAACAGTAATATCTTACTGTTCCGACCTTCTTGACATACGCAAAACCGGTACCTCTTTCGATCTCTTCGGAACAATATGAACATTTAACCATGGATTTCACCTTGCCATGATCTTCCTGTCTTCTCTGCTTGTATCAGGAAGTCTTATTATGTCTCCTTTTTCTATTATGCCAAGGACATTCCTTCTTATTACTCTTCCCTTGTCCTTGCCTTCAAGTACCTTGCACATTGCTTGTTTTATTTCGCCGTATATCCCAGTTCTGCCAGGAGCTACGTCAACAACTTCTGCAAGATACCCATCGAATTGTGAAACTTGTTGTGGTTTTTCTTCTGTGGGTTTTTGAGTTTTGGTTTCTTCAGCCAATCATTCACCCTTACTCTCTTCTTTCTTCTCGGTTTTTGGCTTGTGTTCAGATTTTGTTTCTTTATGATGCTGTTCTTTTGGTTGCTCCTTTGAAGGAACAGATTTTCCAGTTATTTTGGATACAACTTCTTTTATTGAAGATTCTGCATCTCCTGCCTTTTCTATTGCCACTGATGAACATGTTATATTCATCCCGACTGCCTTTCCAAGATCAGTCTTTGTTGGTACATAAACGTATGTTATCTTCTTTTGATCGCATAGAATTGGAAGATGCATTGCTATCTCCTCAGGTTCTATGTCTTCAGCCATAACAACGAGTAGTGCGAGCCCTCTCTCTACGCTTTTTGTTACTTCGTTTATACCCTTTCGTATAGTACCAGTCTGCTTGGCAAGCCTTACAGCTTCCAGAGCCTTATCAGAAACTTCCTTTGCAACTTCGAACTTAACGTATGATTTTGCCATTCGATTACCTCGTTTCATCGGTGTGAGTTAACATAATACTTATACAACAATATAAACCTTTCGCTGCAGAGATCAATCCATGAACTGCTCGGGCTTTGGCGGCTCCTCGGGTTGTCCTTTTCTTTTTCTTATTTCCCTTACAACTTTGTCCTGAAGCTCCTTAGGTAATTTCTCATAACCAAAGTATTCAGGATACCATATTGCTTTTCCCTGTGTAAGCCCTCTCATTTCATTTGAGAAGCCTTTTATGACTTCAGATACAGGCATTTTTGCAACTATGGTAGCCTGCTCTGCTTCCTGTTGAATATCCATTATTTGTCCTCTTTTACCTTGCAGAAAAGTTATGACATCAGAGATGTACTCTTGTGGTATGTTTACAGTGAATTTTTGTTTTGGTTCTAGAAGAGATACGCCAGCTGCAAGCATACCCGCATATATGGGCCTTCTCATAGCAGGTATTATCTGTGCAGGTCCTCTATGAACTGGATCTTCGTGTATTGTTGCATCAGTTATTGAGATTTTTACTCCGGTACATCTTTCTCTAGCAAGTGGCCCATCTTTCATGGCTTCCTCGAATCCTTCGACAAGCAGCTCCATTACTTCGTCAAGATACTGGACTCCATGGGTTATGTCAATGAGCATGCTGTTGTTAATCACATCGATGAGTCCTCTTGCTTCCTCTCTAGGCATACCTGCCTTGACAAGATCCTCAAGGTACTGTTTTCCCTTTGGTTTTCCACTCCTTATTGTTCCTGATTCAATCAAATCTATTACTCCTTGTTCAAGAGGTTCAACATTTATGTAAAATCTGGAATGCCTGTTTGGAGTCTTTCCTTCTACATCTTTAACTCCTTTCTCGATGGTTTCCCTGTAAACAACTATGGGTTCGCTCGTTATTATTGGTATTTTGAATTCGTCTCTTATTTTCTGTTCTATTACTTCAAGGTGTAGTTCACCCATTCCACTTACAAGATGCTCACCGGTTTCCTGGTTTAGTTCAACAACTATTGTCTGATCGCTTTTTGAAAGTTCCCTTAGTGATTCAATTAGCTTCATAAGGTCTCTGGTATCCTTGGCTTCTATAGCTTTTGTTACAACAGGTTGTGAGTAGTGTTTGATTTGCTCGAATGGCTCTATGTTACCCTCGCTTGCGGTATCTCCTATAGAAACATTTTTCAAACCAACAAAAGCAGCTATATTTCCAGCAGATATGGAATCAACAGGAACTCTGTCAGGACCCATATAAAGACTGACTTGCTGAATTCTTTGTGGAGTAGGGGTTCCTGTTACAAAAACCTCTGTTCCTTTTTT
This sequence comes from Microcaldota archaeon, assembly GCA_021810455.1. Lineage (GTDB taxonomy): Archaea > Micrarchaeota > Micrarchaeia > Micrarchaeales > CABMGC01 > JAJZIU01. The sequence continues at coordinate 7,729 of JAJZIU010000012.1, read as the reverse complement.
AGCAGTTCCGGAGAATATTCTGCCGATTGCGATTTCCCCGCTGTGCTGATCGTAAGACACTCCGAATATGATTGCATTTACCTTTGCATCTGGGTTTACACTCGTCATGGATTTTCCATCGTAAGATGTAAGATCGCCATGCCACAGGTGCGGTATTCTGTATGCTTGAGCTTCTGAAGGATCTGGCAGATGTTCCACTATCATCGAAAGTGTTGCCTCGTCTATTGGTGCTATCTCTTGCAGTTTAGTTTCATCACCTTCGGCAGTGTACTTAAATATGTCTTTGAATGTTACCTTGTACTTTTCCATTATTAGTGAGGAGATTGCCCATCTTTTGTAAGCCGAACCCATGGCAACGCTTCCGTTTTCCACTTTTAATATCCATTTATCAGCAAACTCTGGAGGTGCATATCTCTTAATCAGAACGTTTACATCATTGATTAACTTAAGTAGCCTTTCGAATGTCTGTTCTTGGGTAAGTCTCAGTTCGTTAAGCAGACGATCGACTTTGTTTATAAATAGTATTGGTTTTGCACGTTCTTGCAGCGCCTGTCTTAATACCGTTTCAGTTTGCGGCATTATACCTTCTACAGGATCTACAACAAGTATGACTCCGTCAACAGCTCTCATAGATCTGGTAACGTGGCCTCCAAAATCAACGTGCCCCGGAGTATCTATAAGATTTATTATGTAATCATTGTCCTTGTAGTTGAACCCTAAAGATATGTTTGCTGATTTGATAGTCATTCTTCTTTCTTTTTCTATAGCTTCGTAGTTGGTGTATAAAGCTTCACCAGCAACTGTTTTTGATATGATTCCTGCGCGGGCAAGCAAAGAGTCTGTTAGCGTAGTTTTACCATGATGTACGTGCGCTATTATTGCAACGTTCCTTATGTGTTTTGTATCGCGCATTATCTTTGCGACTTCTTCTGCAACGAACTCTTTTCTTACCATTATCTCGCCCTCTTTGCTATCCTTTCAGTTTCTATCTTTTTCTTTATTGCATAACTGTCTGCAGATTTATCAGATGCCATGCTAAGTTCGTCAGCGAGGGCCTGTGAAAGTGTCTTTTTCTTGCGGAAAGCGCCTATCAATGCAGCAAGAGCTATATTTTTAAGTGCAACATCAACTCTTCTTCTAGGACTTATGCCCACAGCAACGTTATAACCTATACCGCCGTATCTTACGCGGGTTGTTTCCTCGATGGGTGCAGAATTTTGTATTGCATTTACTAAAACCTGTACGGGATTCTTCCCGGATTTGCTTATTCTTTCGAATGCATCCTCTACTATGTGTGTTACTTTTAATTTCTTTCCCTGAAGTCTACCCTTTGTTCTTATTACTTTTCCACCCACTTTCTTTCCGGTACCGCCCCTCATTAGCTTTGTTATGAGCCTTTCCACTATGTTAATATGGGAGTTGTAGTAAGATTTGAACTTTCTTCTTCCGAAGATGTTAGGATATTGGTTAGGAGTGAATCTAACATATTTAACTATACTTTGATCAGATACTAAAACTTCGCTTATGTCGTACTTGCCAAACAGGAGAGATCCTTCACCAGCAACAGGAGATTCCCTCTTCCTTCTTTTAGGTTTTTCTGCTGTTGCAACATCCTCCTGAACTGCATCGTTGCTCACATCTTCTTTTGGCAATGTCTGCTTTTTAACAGATTGAGTCTCTGTTGTAATGTTTGATTCATGAACTTTAACATCTTCCATATCAATTACCTCTTAGGCTTCTCCTTTCTACCTTTAACAACTTCGAAAAGGTCTGCTCCGTTAACAGCTATGACCCTGTATTTAAGGCCAGGGATGCTGCCCATCTGTCCTCTTTGTGAGCCACCCATACCTTGTATTGTAACTTCATCGTGCTCCTCGATCATGTTTATTGAACCATCGTATGGAACATAGGCGCCTACAACTTTGCCGTTTTTAATTAATTGTACTCTGACACATTTTATTAGACCGCTGTGAGGCTGTTTTTGCTGTAATACGAACTTTTGCAGAACGAGTGCCTTAGCCATAGGAACAGTGCCTACAGGATCGTACTTTTTCTTAAGTTTGAAATACTTTCTTTTCCACCATTTGTTAAGCATTCTTTGCTTCTTTCTCTTTCTTACAAGTTCGTTTGCTGCGAATTCTCCATTTGGCAATTAAACACCGTAGTCTTCAGTTAGTATTTTTGAGCTTCCCTGTTCAAGAACTGCAAGCGCATTTACGGAAAATGGTTTTCCACACAATGCACCAAGCTCAGTTGGATTTCCATCAAATGTTATTACTTTCACACTTGCTATGTTACACATGTGTTTTATATCGTTTATTAACTCGGTGTTTCCTTTTGAAGCTACAACCACAGCATTTGCACTGGTGTTTGAAATTGACCTCAAAACATTTCTATAGCCTATGCTAACCTTACCCGTGTCAACAACTAACCTTATATCATTTCCAAGATCGCTCATTTGATCCCTTAGAATGCGGAAGCATCCGGATTATAAGATTCTTTTACACAAAAAGGTATTTAAATATTCGTAGCTCGAGAGAAACTTATTCTGATGCAATTGGTTTTTTTCTTTTATGAGGCAGTAAGTTGCAGAAATGTTAATATATGAAAAAAGACAGAAGCTACCACCATGCGCGTTAAAGATGCCAATGGATTGATATGCAAACAGAATGTCAACACTCGGATAAAGTTAGAATACGAGAAACTTTTTGAATTGGAAGTAGCGGATTTTGTAAAAAGAAACGGAGGGACAAATGCCGTTAAGCGAATTGTGGAGCACGTAGAACATATGCAGATAGCAACATTTAGGGAAAAATTCGATAAATTGAATAGAGTCAAAACATTCGTAAATAAACTCGGGAATAGTTCAGAGTATTATTTCGAAATAGTTGAAAACACAGGTAACTTAGGAGGGATGTTGCATGATCATCTAATAAGCAATAATGTATCAGAATTTGCAAGAAAACTTGGAAGGAGTTCGGTTTACTATTTTTCTGCGTTGAATAAGACAGGTAGAATAGAAACTTTGACAGATGACAATATTATCAATAACGCGGTAGTGGAATTTGCATTGAGCCTGAAGGATTCAGCACTGTACTATTTTGACACCGCAGGTAGATCACCAGAAGTTAGAAGTGTTTTAACAGGAAAACAGATGATGAACAGGGAAATGGCACAGTTCATTAGAGATATTGGGGATAGTTCTAGAGAATTTTTTGATACGATATGGCTTACAAATTCATTGGGTGTTTTTACAGAGAGTAGTGTGATTGACTTTGTTACAAAGCTCAGTAGTGACACGAGCAAGAAAGCATTCTTCAAGCATGCATCAAGAATGAAGAATGACGAGATTTTGTCGATTGTTGAGTTGTGTAACAGGGTGAATGACAGTGCACTTCTTAGGGAAAATAGTGATACGATAAGAGGTGTGTTAAATCTACCAGAGCGCATAAAAAAACTGATAGTTAACGAGAAGACACTCAACATGGCAATTGTTTATCTGCTATCGGATAAAAAACTCCCCGAGCCTAGTGCCGATAATATGTTTTCATATTATGGCATGGTTGCAAAATATATTAGAGATAATTATGGAATAGAAAATATCCTTAATGATGACCAGATCCATATGTTATTTTCAATTAGAAGTACTTCCAGAGTTAGGTTTGCGCAGATAATAAACAATTCTTCAGAAAAAGGCAGGAAAGAGTATGTGTTGACTACAAACACGGAATACATGTTGTCAAAATATAATACGGATCAACTGATGGAATATGCGGTAAGATCGTTATTGGATGTGGACAGGGCTGATGCGGAAGCCAGAGATGCTGTTCTGGAGATAGTGGGTAGTAAGATATTCAACAAAGCAGTGTATGAATTCTATTCGGGAAAATGGAATGATGCACGCAGAAAGATACGAAAAATTATGGATGAAGAAGGTGCTGTTGCAGCTTATAAGCAGATAGTTAAATCTTATTCTAAGAATGAGAGTGTGAATAGATTTGTTGAAACGCTTTTCGGAAAACAGAGGGAGGAGTTGCACGGAACACTATCTTCAGTAGTGGACAACAATCCTTTGAATTTTGATAATAGGGTTCTGGGTGCGTGCATATTCTTGCCTTTCGGAGCCGTTAGAGAGAGCCTTACATATTATGTAACAGATCCACGCGCAGTACTAGTGCGCTATGATGTTAATGGTGTTACGAACGGAGTTGCAGTATCCGTAATGGATGATGATACTTTATTCGTAAATTCGGTGGAAGGTTCACATTCCTTTAGAGGCGACCATATATTTTACAATGTTTTAAGGGATATAGTGGAAAGAGCCAAGGACATTCATGCAAAAAGAGTTGTCTTCTTTGGAGATCCATCAAATCCTACACCGAAGAAGTTTGTGGAGTTCCTTGAAAAATCCAAAGAGGCTAGATTTGAAGACCGATTGACAGTTTCGCTTAGAGGATTTGAAGGTCACACCGATCTGGAAAGCAGACACTTTGAAGGTTATGTAATAGATATTGAACCATACCTTTTGATGAGAGAATAAATCTAGAGCGTTATTCCAAATACAGATCTTATAATAAAACCAAGGATAAAGAGAACTACGGTTGCTCCGATCATCACTCCGGCAAGTTCAAAAAAATCTTTCTTTAGACTGCCACCAGACATTATTGAGTTGTACCAACTAGTGAAGAATATCATTAACATTCCGAGTATTAGCGATGATACCATTGCAATTGTTGCTATAGGCATTATGAAATATGGAAATGCAAGAATAACAGCGCTTAAGAAATAGGAAACTCCCGTGTAAGATGCAGCCATTCTAGCCGATCCTCCGAATCCCTGTTTTGCTTGAGCGTATGCCGCTGATGCCATGGAAATCGAAGCCGCAGCCCCTGCGATTACACCTGCAAGCCCGGTGAGAAATGTTGAGTCGTATATCCCTAGAGAGCCAGCATGTATCCCTGCTATCTCTACAAGAGCATCCGCAAGTCCCAGCACAATGAAGGACACGTACTTGGTGTAGGAAGTTTGTATTTGATTGGCGAATGCGGCTTCATGATAAACTTCGTCGTTTATTATGCGTTCGAACGCTTTTCTTTTGTTTTTTGGTATGATGCTTCTGAGTTTCTCGTATTTTTTAATTGTAGCAGATTCACTACCTTCAAGATATTTTATGGTGAAAGATGCGCCCATCAGATGCCTTATTAGCAGCATGTACCATACTTTTGCGTGATTGGCCTTGATCTTAGAGCTATCGCAATAATCCATCCAGAATTTATAATGCTTCATTTCCATTTCTGATATTTTTTTGAAGACTGTCCTTTGTTCTGTGTCTTTTGAGTTTTTTGAAAGCAGCTTGTATATGGTATAATCAGTTATCTCATCTCTGGCTTCCTTCTTGGCTACATCATTCAATTGTGGTTTTGATGGCATAAATACAACTATTTAGACAAATAACTAATCAGATGGAAGGTATTAAATACTGTGGCAGGGAAATTAATACAAAGCGATTTTTATGGCAGGCATAGTAGGATACGGAGCCTATGTACCTTCAAACAGGATAAAAGCGGAAGACATAGCAAAGGTATGGCACGAAGATCCAGACACGATTAAGAAAGGGCTTAATATAACGGAAAAAAGTGTACCATCAAGAGATGAAGATGCGGCAACAATTGCAGTTGAAGCTGCAAGAAGGGCGCTGACTCATGCGAGTATAGAAGCTAATGAATTGGGAGCTGTTTACGTTGGTTCAGAATCACACCCCTATGCAGTGAAACCCACGGCAACAGTTGTTGGTGAAGCACTTTGCATAGGTAACAGATTTACAGCTGCGGATTTGGAATTTGCATGCAAAGCAGGTACTGCAGGAATACAGATGCTGATGGGCATGACAGATAGCAACATGATCAGATACGGCATCTCGATAGGCGCAGATACGTCACAGGGAAGACCTGGGGATGCGTTAGAATACACCGCGAGTGCCGGAGGTGCAGCTTTTATAATAGGTAAAAGTGGCAAAGATTGCATAGCAAACATAATGAAAACAGTAAGTTATACTTCAGATACTCCTGACTTTTGGAGAAGGGAAGGTGCAAGCTATCCCTCACACGCAGGAAGATTTACAGGAGAACCTGCTTACTTCAGGCACATAATAGGTGCTACTACACTATTGTTGGAGAGCACAGGTCTTGAGCCTAAGGATTTTGCATATGCAGTATTTCATCAACCTAATGGAAAGTTCCCACTCAGTGTAGCAAAACAGTTGGGATTTGAGGAATCACAGATTAAGAAAGGCCTGCTGACACCAGTAATAGGCAATACGTATTCCGGCGCTTCTATGTTGGGATTGGCTTCTGTTCTTGATGTTGCAAAACCAGGAGATAAGATACTTGTAACAAGTTTCGGATCTGGGGCTGGAAGCGATTCATTCGCAATTGAAGTTACAGAAAGTATACTGGATAAAAGAAGCAGATCCGTAATGGTGGATGACATGATAAACAAGGGCAAAATATATGTGGATTATTCCACATATCTAAAGCACAGAAATTCTATAAAGAAGAGATGATTATGAGAGACGTTGCTATAATAGGTGCAGGTATAACCAAGTTCGGAGAGAGATGGGAATCAGGGCTTAGGGAGCTGATGGCAGAAGCAGGACTCATGGCTCTGCAAGATGCTAACGTAGAAAGCAAGGAAATTGAAATGGTCTACGGAGGTACAATGGCTCCGGGCAGATTCATAGGCCAAGAGCACGTCGCAGCGTTGCTTGCTGATCAGCTTGGATTCAGAAATGTTCCTGCAGTAAGAATTGAGAACGCCTGTGCAAGTGGCGGAAGTGCGTTAAGGCAAGGTTACATCGCAGTTGCAAGCGGAATACACAATATCGTCGTGGTTGGCGGTGTTGAGAAGATGACAGACGTCAACGCATCCGAAGCAACAACCGCATTAGGAGGAGCTGGAGATCAGGAATGGGAGTTGTCACAGGGAATCACATTCCCAGGTTTATACGCACTCATGGCAAGAAGGCACATGATAGAATACGGAACAACAGAGGAACAGATGGCCAGTGTTGCTGTTAAGAATCATGAAAATGCTTACAGAAACAAGTATGCGCAATTCCATAAGATGCTTAAACTTGATGAAGTTATGAGATCTAAAAGAGTCGCAGATCCGCTCAAGGTGCTTGATTGTTCTCCGATATCCGATGGAGCAGCAGCAGTAATACTTGCGCCTTTGGACATTGCAAAAAAGTACAATGATACGCCAATACACATAGTTGGAAGTGGACAGGCAAGTGATTCACTTTCATTGGCAGAAAGAGATAGCCTTACCGAATTGAAAGCAACACAGATTGCAGGTAAAAGGGCATTCGAACAAGCAAAACTGAGACCGTCTGACATAAATGTTGCTGAAGTTCATGATTGCTTTACAATAGCGGAGATACTTGCAATGGAAGATCTTGGATTCTATGAAAAAGGGAAAGCTGCAAAAGCGATAGCGGATGGAGAGACGAAGTTGAATTCCAAGCTATCGGTAAATACGAGTGGTGGTTTGAAAGGTTGCGGACATCCGGTAGGAGCCACAGGAGTAAAACAAGCCGTAGAGCTTACATGGCAATTGAGAGGAGAAGCAAAGGATAGGCAGGTTAACGGTGCAGAGGTAGGATTGGCACACAATGTAGGAGGAAGTGGTGCTACATCAGTCGTGCACATTTTTAAGAGGTCTAATTAAT
>JAJZIU010000043.1 GCA_021810455.1 Microcaldota archaeon | reverse complement strand
GGCATATGGAGCAGCATATCTCGAGAAACTACTGGAAATCTTACTACTACTGGGGTATCGTTCCTCAAACCCACGGCTCCTAAAATAACGCCATCTCAATACAATACATTTGCATTATCCGCAATAATATTGATCACAGGCATAGGTGCGTTTATCGTATCGGTAATCTCTTCAGGTTCGATACTCAAGGGCATGCGCTACGTGCCATTGTTCATAATAATAGGATTGGTAGTGTTTTACGTAACTTCTATAGCGATAGGCGGGATTTTCAGTTCCATAAGCATAGGCTCTGGAGCGGCACCTTGATGGCATTTCAATGTTTTCGGATAAGAAAGAACAATATTCGATCGAACAACTTCCAGATCTCATAGAAATCCTTTCGAATAAGAAATTTGAAAAGTTAGATCTAAAGGCGAAAAGAATAATATCTGAATTGGAATCAACAATCGATGAGTATGTGTCAGCTTGTGACGACCTTGAACATCTTGATGCAGAGCCAGACACAGAACTGTACATAAACACCAACACAATCAAACACCAGAAATCTCTCTATGCAAAATCACTCAAAAAAATTGCAGATTCACTATCTTTCGAAAGCACTACATCTAACATATTCGAAAAATACAAAGGATATCTTGATTCAATAAACTCTTTTATAAGCGAAACGCTTAAAACAAACAGCTCTTTCAAAATGGCCTTCATGGCATACGCAAAACATCTTTCACGTTTCAAAAAAATATTCTCTTCAATAGAAAGGCTTACTGCTAATCTTTCGCAGGAACTGAGTAAAAATTCACGTACGCATGAAGAGTATGTTATTGCAAAAGATAAGGTACAAAAATTGCTTGATACGGATAATGAACTTGGAAAACTTTCAAACGTTATTGAAACTGCTCACGAACATGATCCTGGAGCACACGAGGTTGATTCAATAAAAGAATCGATTCTCACCAAAGAATCTGAAATATCCTCTCTGAACAGTGAGATAAATTCTATGAGCGCACATCTCGCGTTACTTCTTATGCCTCTAGAAAGACCTGCAAGAAAGTACGACCACATAAGTCACACATCACTTGTAAGCATGCTTGAACATCCCGACATGATAAAGAAGGAAAATCATGCCGAGTTTCTTAAGATGCTTTCCGAACTTAAAGCTATGATAAATGAAAACAGCATAGAAATAAAAAACAAGACTGATGCTCTTTCCCAGATTTCTGTTATAGAACAAATAAACATTCCTTCAGAGCTTGTGCGACTCAATCTACTCACCGACTCCAGAACCAAAGCCCAAGACGAACTAGACAAACTGGCAATGTCTTTAAGCAAGATAAACGAACTCGTTGAGAAAGAAAAGAAACACACTGAACATATTGTCCTAAACAATGCGAAAATATCAGAACTGCGCGATATAAAAGAAAAAATGAAAAAAGATTTAGAATCAACCATTGAAAGTTATTATGGGGCAAGGGTGATCATAAAATGAAGATTGTAATCGGCGGAACATTTTCAAGAATTCACTTTGGACACATAAAACTGCTGACAAAAGCATTTGAAATGGGAGACAAAGTGTGCATAGGCTTGACATCAGATTCTTACGTCAAAAAACACAAAATAGTGCCAGTGTATCCGTACTCGATCAGAAAGAAAAACCTTGTCAAAGTCATAAACGAAATGCGTCCTGGCAAAAAGTATTCCATAGTTATGATCGATGATAAATACGGTCCGTCTGTTTCTCAGGATTTTGATATGATAGTTGTTAGTCCGGAAACGAAACCCACTGCCATTAACATAAATTCTATACGCAGGAAAAACGGTCTAAAACCATTGCGTATCGTTACTATACGCAGAGTCCTTGCTTATGACGGGAATCCAATATCTTCCACCAGAATATCAAAAGGCGAGATAGATTCTTCTGGTAAAAAAATCTCAAGAGAAAAATCAGGTACAAAAACGCACAGGCCGCTTGCAAAACCTTAAATATTTTTGCAAACAATTCAATATTAATCTGAGTAAATGACATCACAAACCAAGAATCGGATGGTAAATTTGATTGCATCCTATTTCTAAAAAAGGAAGATTTAAATGAACATAGAAGATGGACTTGTACCAAGAAAAATATTCTTTACGAAAGGAGTTGGGAGGGCAAATACACATCTCAGCGCATTCGAATCGGCATTGAGAAGTGCAGGCATAGCTAAACTGAATCTTGTCAAAGTATCGAGCATAATACCTCCAAACTGCGAGATAATATCAAAGGAGGAAGGTTTCAATTACTTAAAACCAGGAGCCATAACATTTCTAGTACTGAGCAGAATAGATTCTGATGAGCCTAACAGATTAATGGCAGCCAGTGTTGGTCTTGCAATACCTAAGGATAAGGACAATTATGGTTATCTTAGCGAATACGAAGCCTTCGGCGAAACCGATGAGATAGCTGGAGAAAAAGCAGAAGATCTCGCAGCGTCGATGCTTGCGTCAACTCTCGGAATAGATTTCGACGTGAATCAGGCATGGGATGAAAAAGAGAAAACATTCAGGATGAGCAACAAAATCGTAAAAACATCTCACGTCACGCAATCCGCTGTAGTATCCAGGGATACCAAAGTCACGTGTGTTGTTTCTGCAGGAGTATTCATATTCTAAACTTTGCACATCATAAAGTATTTATTTGTTTAAGTGCCAAATGATACATAGTGGATTTCAAAAACCCAAGGCCTAAATCTTGCATAAAGAAAACAAAAATGCCATTATGGCAATACTGAATGCCGATGTTCTGAAAACGTTATCTCTAGTCATAACTGGGTTCAAAATTAACTACGCACGTGGATTTGAAAATGCTTTGGTGTTTTGATGGATGTTGTGCTAGAATCAAAACCCCAAACCTCCATCGATAAGATAGAAAGCATGATCGATTCCGAAGATAAGAAAAACGGATGGCTTTACGGGTTCCTATCCTCACAGATAGCTTACAGCCCCATATCCACCATAATAGCGCTTTATATACTGTATCTGCATGGGACTGTAATAGATGTATCATACGCATTCACGGTGTCAAACGCAGTCATGATACCAGCTGGAATACTATGGGGAAAAATGATAGACAAGTATGCCAGAAGAAAGATGTTCATACTAATTTCATTTGCAAGTTTGGCTATATCTCTTCTAAGTCTATTTTTTGTCAGTAACGTATTCTATGTAATAGCAATATACGGTGTACTTTCATTCATGTTCGTTGCAAGCGCTACTCCATTGAACCTTCTTGTAATGGAAAAAAATCATGAAAGTTATTGGGCAAAAGGTTTCTCTAAGCTTCAATTATTTGCAAGTCTTGGGGGTACTGTCGGGTTGCTTGTCGCTACCATTGCTGCCGGTTTCGTACACCTCAATTACATAATGCTTATACTGTTTGCATTTGCAGCTCTGTCCGTATTACTCACCACCGCGACAATAACCGAACATGACGCAAAGTTCACCAGAAAATCCCTTATCGGATACATTTACGCTTTCAGAAGCAGACTTTTTCTTGTTCCTCTTTTCTTTGCAAGAATACCTCGCATAAGAATAATCAAAGAGATACTGAGGAAATTTCTGTCATTTAAAATACCTCGCAAAAGCCAAATGAATCTTATATATACTGGATCATTATTTTTCTATCTTGGCTCTGGTTTGTTTAATACAGTATACTCTGCAGGTCTAAAAGAAAGTGGCATGTCCAACTTTCTTGTATTCGTTGTTATACTTGTGAGTATGGTTGTGCAGACAACTGCCTTCTATATATCTGGCGGATTTACCAATAAAAGAGGTGAGGTAAAAACTATTTCAAGATCCTTATACCTTAGAGGATCCTCATATTTGTTGATAGGTGCATCATTTGTTGTATTGAGCAGTGTGGGGTTACTCGGTGTGAATCTTCTTCTTTACGCTTTGGCAGCTGGAATCGGCTATGCGCTTTTCTATACTGCATCTAATACGCTTCTTTTCAGAGCTATAAAAACATGGCATCCTGCAAGGGCGCTTGGCATATACAGCGGATTTACTGGGTTTAGCACGTTGATCGGTTCTTTAATTTCAGGATATATCTCTTT